>JAGXRU010000136.1 GCA_018335765.1 Alkaliphilus sp. | reverse complement strand
GGCGGCACTTATCTCCCGCTTATAGAAGCGGGAGTATTAGTAATGCCGCTGAGATAAATTATTAAGGAGGGGAATACATGTTTGAAACGTTTGATTCTGGCTCCTATGACGTAGTAGTAATAGGGGCTGGACATGCAGGTTGTGAAGCTTCTCTCGCAGCTGCAAGAATAGGTTGTTCAACTTTATTGTTATCTATTAACATAGACTCTATTGCTATGATGGCCTGCAATCCGTCCATAGGCGGTACTGGCAAGGGACATTTGGTAAGAGAAATAGATGCATTAGGTGGAGAAATGGGATTAAATATAGATAAGTCCTTTATTCAAAGCCGTATGTTAAATACAGCAAAAGGTCCGGCAGTTCACTCTTTAAGAGCTCAGGCTGACAAACAATTGTATCATATGGAAATGAAAAAGGTTTTGGAAAATCAGGAAAAACTCGATATTAGACAGGGCGAAGTAATAGAAATATTAATAAAAGAAAATAAGGTAACTGGTGTGCTCTTGAAAACAGGTGCCATTTATTATGCAAAGGCAGTTATTCTTGCAACGGGTACATACTTGGGAGGCAAAATATTTATCGGAGGAGTAAACTATGAAAGTGGTCCAAATGGGCTTGCTCCATCAAAGGAATTAACAACTAATCTTAGAAAGCTTGGACTTCATCTAAGAAGATTCAAAACTGGAACACCAGCTAGGATAGACATGAAGACCTTGGATTTCGACAAAATGGAGATACAACCAGGAGATGAAAAGATTGTCCCTTTTTCTTTTATGAATGATTCATTAAATATTGATCAGGTTCCATGTTGGCTCACTTATACCAACAGCGAAACTCATAGAATCATTAAAGAAAATATCCATAGATCAGCCTTGTACGGGGGAGAGATTGAAGGTACCGGACCGAGATATTGTCCTTCTATTGAAGATAAGGTGGTAAGATTTGCTGATAAGGAGCGACATCAGTTATTTATAGAGCCAGAAGGCTTAAATACCAACGAGATGTATGTGCAAGGAATGTCTACCAGCCTGCCGGAGGATGTGCAAGTGAAATTTTACCAAAGTATATCAGGGTTGGAAAATGCCAAGGTCATGAGACCTGCCTATGCCATTGAGTATGATTGTATTGATCCTTTAGAGTTGAATTTAACCTTGGAGTGCAAAAATATTGAGTTTCTGTATTCTGCGGGACAATTCAACGGAAGTTCTGGATATGAAGAAGCTGCTGCCCAAGGATTGATCGCAGGTATTAACGCAGCACTAAAAATTTTGGAAAAAGAAGCATTTGTTTTAAATAGATCCGAGGGTTATATTGGTGTACTTATAGATGACCTTGTTACTAAGGGGACAAATGAGCCCTATCGCATGATGACATCACGATCAGAATATCGATTGGTTTTAAGGCAAGACAATGCGGATTTAAGGCTCACTGAAAAAGGCAGAAATATAGGATTGGTAACGGAAGAAAGATATAATAAATTTTTAGAGAGAAAACGACAAATTGAAGAAGAAATGGAAAGGTTAAAAAATACTAGCGTTACTCCAGCGCAAGCCAATGATTTTCTCAGAGGCATGGATAGTGCGGAATTGAATAGCGGTATTTCTCTTTATGATTTGATTAAAAGACCAGAATTAGATTACGACAATCTGGCGATTTTAGATCAGGGAAGAACAAGGTTAATGGAAAATGTGGCAAAGCAATGTGAAATACAAATAAAGTATGAAGGCTATATAGACAAACAGCTCAAGCAGATTGACCAATTCAAGAAATTAGAAAACAAAAAACTAAGTCCAGAGATTAACTACAGCCACATAAAAGGACTAAGAATCGAGGCGAGACAAAAACTTACTCATGTCAAACCTCTTTCTGTGGGACAAGCTTCCAGAATATCAGGAGTTTCACCGGCTGATATTAATGTGCTGTTGATTTATCTAGAGCAGCAAAGAAGAAAGAAAGGTGATGGAAATGAACTGTAGGGAAATTCTTCGAGAGGGAGCCAGCGAATTAGGTTTTGCCTTAGGAGAGGAACAAATTCAAAAGCTTTTAACCTATAAGGAACTGTTGTTGGAATGGAATGAAAAAGTGAATCTGACATCTATTACTGACGAAAAAGAAATAATGATTAAGCATTTTCTGGACTCCCTTACATGTGTAATAAAACCGTATATTAAAAATAGAGATAAGGTGATTGATGTAGGTACAGGAGCTGGATTTCCTGGAATTCCTATACACATATACTATCCTGAAATACAGTTGACATTGCTAGACTCTTTGCAAAAAAGAATTGCTTTCTTGGAGGAAGTCTATAAGAATATTGGAATAAAGAATATTATATTTCAGCATGGAAGGGCAGAGGATTTTGGAGCCAACCCTAAATTTAGAGAAAAATATGATATTGCCTTGGCTAGGGCAGTGGCACAGTTAAGTGTATTATGTGAATACTGTTTGCCCTTTGTTAAAAAGGGTGGTTATTTTTTATGCCAAAAAGGGCCTAATGTGGATGAGGAATTAATAAATGCAAAAAATGCCATTGAGCTACTTGGTGGCCAATTTATAGAAAAAATAGATATTAAACTTCCTTTTGGTGATATAAAACATAATATAATTGTTATAAAAAAAATCAAGCAAACTCCGACAAAATATCCAAGAAAGGCAGGAACACCGACAAAATCTCCTATATTTTAATCATTCCTTAGGGGAATATGTTGAGTAAAAGTCATGGCTTTATAAAGCATATTAGGAAGGAACTGTGGTGTTTTTGACGAATTTAACATGTAGATTAGTATGCCAAAGGGGAAGATGATGATGAATAAAGAGCATAAGTTAACTGTTCTACATATCCCTGTTGATGAAATAAGACCAAACCCTTATCAGCCTAGGAAAATTTTTTCTCAAATCAATCTGAAAGAATTAAGTGATTCCATAAAATCCTATGGCGTTTTACAACCTATAAGCGTAAGAAAGATCGGAGATCAGGGGTTTGAGTTGGTGGCTGGAGAAAGGAGATTAAGAGCAGCTAAGCTTGCTCAATTATTGACTATTCCTGCCATTGTGTCAAGTATGACAGATCAGGATTCTGCCGTAGTTTCCCTTATTGAAAATTTACAAAGAGAAGATCTCAATTTTATTGAAGAGGCAGAAGGGTATCATCATTTAATTGTAGATCATAATTTTACCCAACAGGAAGTAGCGGAGAGGGTTGGGAAAAATCAGTCAACCATTGCCAACAAGCTAAGAATTTTAAAATTGTCTAAGAGGGTAAAGGAAAAGCACATGGAGTATGCTCTAACAGAAAGACATGCGAGAGCTTTATTAAAACTTCCGGATGAAGAACTTCAATTGAAGGTAATAGAGGATATTGCAAAAAAAGATTTAACTGTTAAGAAAACTGAAAAGCTTATAGAAAGTATTTTAGATGATCTATTAAAACCAAAAGAAGTAGAGAATAGACAAAAAATAAAAAGTGCCTTCAATTTTCGCATATATATTAACACTTTAAAAAATGCCTTTCAGGCCATTAAGCAATCTGGGTTAAATGCTGAATATCAGCAACTCGATAGGGGAGAATACATAGAAATAGTTGTTAAAATACCAAAGCAACAATAAAACAACAATGAAATAGTCATAAAATATTAAAAGGCTACTATAATGTAGTCTTTTAATATTTTGTGAATTAGTCTATAGTTCCAATAAATGCAAATCAATGAGTTGTTAAAACAACAAAATAGTCGAATTTTTAGTAGATTCTATTGATTCGATTATTTAGTCTGCTATAATTTGAGAGAAGGAATAAGTATAAAGATAACGAAACTATAATTACAAAGACTTTCTGTAGAAGTAAAATGTGAGGTGAATAGAGTGGGAAAGGCCATTGCAATATTTAACCAAAAAGGTGGAGTAGGGAAGACCACTACAAATGTCAATCTTAGTGCATGCTTGGCAGCCAATGGAAAGAAAGTGTTGGTTGTAGACATTGACCCGCAGGGAAACTCAACCAGTGGATTAGGGATTGATAAGGGAAGCTTGGAATATTCAATGTATGATTTACTTATTGGAAATGCCAGTGCCAAAGAGTGTATAGTGAGTGCCAAGCGTGATAATCTCTATATAATACCCTCAAGTGTACAATTGGCTGGAGCTGAAATAGAACTCACTGATTTAGAAAGAAGAGAGTCAAGATTAAAAGAGGCTATTTCTCCGATTATAAATGACTACGATTATATTTTTGTGGATTGTCCTCCGTCCTTGGGATTATTAACTATTAATTCGTTGACTGCTGTGGAGAGTGTTTTAATACCCATACAATGTGAGTACTATGCCTTAGAGGGCGTTAGTCAGTTAATGCACACCATAGACTTGGTCAGGAAAAACCTTAACCCCATGCTTCAGGTTCAAGGAGTCGTTTTAAGTATGTTTGATGGAAGGACAAATCTTTCTATTCAAGTGGTGGATGAGGTAAAAAAATATTTCAAAGGAAAGGTATATACAACATTAATACCGAGAAATGTGAGGTTGGCAGAGGCACCCAGCTATGGGCTGTCCATTGTGGAGTATGACCCTAAATCAAAGGGAGCAGAAGCATATTGTGATCTTGCTGAAGAATTTTTATTCTTGGAAGAGGATGTGATCTAAATGATTAAGGCTAGAGGTGGATTAGGTAAAGGTTTAAATGCATTGATTCCCCAAGGTGATATTCAATTACAGGAAGAAAAACCAATAAAGGGAGAGGTTTTTTCTGTTGACATACAAAAAATAAGACCCAATGAAAATCAACCGAGAAAAAACTTCAATCAGGATAAACTTGACTCCTTGATTTCATCCATCAGAATCCATGGAATAATACAACCAGTTATTGTTAGAGAGCTTGATGGCGGATATCAACTCATAGCTGGTGAAAGAAGATGGAAGGCTGCAATGCAAGCAGGACTCAAGAAAATGCCTTGTGTTGTCAAGGAGTTAGAGGACAGGGAGAGAATGGAAGTTGCTCTTATAGAAAATCTACAACGAGAAGATTTGAATTCTATTGAAGAAGCAATGGCTTATAAAGCCTTGATGGACGGACATAATCTGACGCAAGAGCAAATCTCTATTGCCGTAGGCAGAAGCCGTCCACACGTTGCTAATACCTTAAGACTGCTTCATCTTCCTGATATTATACAGATGATGATTGTAAATCAAGATTTGACTAGTGGACACGCAAGAGCAATTTTGGCAATTGAGAGTCAAGAGTTGATGATCAATACCGCTAAAAAGATTGTGGTAAACAATCTTTCTGTGAGGGAAACAGAGGCTTTGATCAGCGAAATGATGAACAAAAAGAAAGAAAATAAAAATTCTGCAAAAAAGTCTAGAGATAGTGATTTGGTTTGTATTGAAGACATTTTGAAAGGATCTTTAGGAACAAAAGTAATCATAGTTAAGGGCAAGAAGAAGGGTAAAATTGAGATTGAATATTATGGGGAAGAAGAATTGGAACGGCTTGTTGAAATTTTGCAGAATGCAAAATAGAATGTTTCACGTGAAACATTCTATCAGAGAAAGGGTGTAATCCTCTATGAAAAAGAGGTTTTATCAGGTGGATGCCTTTACAAATAAATGTTTTGGAGGAAATTCTGCGGGAGTTGTTTCTGACGCTAGAGGCTTAAGTGAATATCAAATGAAAAAAATAGCTAATGAAATGAATCTTTCAGAAACGGCCTTTGTTTTCCCATCAACTGGAATGGAATATGATTATGATATAAGATATTTTACACCCACCCAAGAGGTGGATTTGTGTGGTCACGCTACCATTGCTGCTTTCAAAGTATTGTGTGAAGAAAAAAATATCACAATATCTGAAGGAACAGTTCAAATGAGACAAAAAACTAAAGCAGGCACATTGGCAGTGGAGTTAATATTTGAAGAAGAAGTTTTAAAATCTGTGATGATGACTCAGACATCTCCAAGATTTTTTGAGATCATAGAGGATTTAAGCGGGCTTGCAGAAGTGTTTGGTCTAAGCCCAATGGATATAGGAATAAAGAATTTAAAAGTATTGCCTCAGATTGTATCAACTGGACTACGAGATATAATAATGCCTGTCAAGAGCATGAATATTCTAAAAAACATAAAGCCTGATTTTGAAAAATTGACCGCCCTTAGCAACCGGTTGGGAATTATAGGGGTTCATACCTTTGCTTTAGGATTTGAAGGTGAGGTAGGTGATCTCGTCTGTCGCAACTTTGCACCCGCAGCGGGTATTAATGAAGAAACAGCAACTGGCACATCAAACGGTGCTTTGGGAGCATATTTAGTCAAGAATAATGTGATTTCATTAGAGAAATCGAAGACTATAATTTGCAAACAAGGTCAGTATATGGATAGACCAAGCACTATAGTAGTTTGCATTGAGGGAAGCAAGGACGACATGACTGTAAAAGTTGGGGGTCAAGCTGTTGTTGTATTGTCTGGAACTATCTATTGCTAGAATAATAATGTTTCACGTGAAACAATAGTACTCTGTTATACATTTTGTAAAACAATGCATAAAATAAAGAAAGTACTTTCGCAGTTTTGAAGCTTGATCGGAGGTGTAAGCATGACAATATATTTAGATAATGCAGCTACTACCTTTCCAAAACCAGAGAGGGTTTACCAAGAAATGGACAGTTGTCTTAGAAATTACGGGGCAAACCCAGGAAGATCTGGACATAAATTGGCACTGGATGCTGGAAGAGCTATATATAAAACCAGAGAGTTGGTTTGTCAACTATTCAACATTGAAAATCCTATGCAGGTGATATTTACATCTAATGCCACGGATTCATTAAATCTAGCACTAAAGGGTGTGTTAAGGTCTGGAGATCATGTGATAACCACCAGCATGGAACACAACTCAATGGTTAGGCCTATAACAGCACTTGAAGAAATCGGAGTGGAAAATACCATTGTTCAATGTGATGAGCAGGGAGTATTGGATCCACAGAAAA
Source organism: Alkaliphilus sp. (assembly GCA_018335765.1). GTDB lineage: Bacteria > Bacillota > Clostridia > Peptostreptococcales > Thermotaleaceae > JAGXRU01. The sequence continues at coordinate 1,834 of JAGXRU010000136.1, read as the reverse complement.
TAAAAACAGCTATCAAAACAAACACCAAACTCATAGCCATGACTCATGCTTCTAATGTCACAGGTACGCTTATGCCTATTCAAGAAGTTGGACTAATAGCCAAAGAGCAAGGAATATATTTCTTGGTAGATGGGGCTCAAACAGCTGGTGTCTACGACATCGATGTGCAAAAAATGAATATTGATTTATTTGCTGCACCAGGACACAAGGGGCTTTTAGGACCTCAAGGAACGGGAATTCTTTATATAAGAGAAGGAATAGAACTAAGGCATATGAAAGAAGGGGGTACAGGAAGCAAGTCAGAACAGTTGCAACAGCCTGAAATCATACCTGACAGGTATGAAAGCGGAACACCGAATACACCGGGAATAGTGGGACTGGGTGCTGGTATAGATTTCATACTGAAAACCGGAATAGATAAAATAAGAGAACATGAAGAAGGATTGCTGAAAGTAATGCTCGACGAATTCGGAAATATAGACAAACTGCGAATTTATGGGCCTGTGGATCCAAAGAGGCAAACGGCGGTTGTATCGATTAATATTGGAGATGAAGATTCGTCAGAGGTAAGTTATGTATTGGATAAGGTTTATGATATAGCAGTGCGATCAGGACTGCATTGTGCTCCCCTTGCCCACAAAACAATTGGAACATTTGAGCAAGGCACGATTAGATTTAGCATGGGCTATTTTAACACCCATGAAGAAATTATGAAGGTAGTAACTGCTTTAAAGCAAATTTGCGAGGAATTGGAGAATGAGTAAGTAAAGAGAATACTAGACTAGAAGAATATAGCATGTAACGATATTTGACATGCTATTTCTTTTTTTTGGTTTCCATGAGATAATATAAACCATAGATAATATAGAGGGGGATCATGATGGAACAGGTTTTTGCGTATGTGAAGGAAAATTTATACTTTATAGTGTTGTATGGAGCTATACTAAATATTTTGGCATTATTTATCATCGTTATTCAAGGAGCTAAAATCAGTAAGATTAAAAAAAGATATGAAAATCTTGCAAGGAACAACGAAGGAAAGAACATAGAAGAAGTTATTCATCAATACTATGAAAAAATTGACTCCATGGATATAAGAATAAACAAGCAAGATATTCAAATTTCTAAGGTTGAAAGCAAATTAATAAACTGCATTCAAAAAGTAGGAATAGTAAAATTCAATGCCTTTGATGACATTGGAGGAGAACTTAGTTTTACTTTGGCCGTATTGGACGAACAGAATAATGGTATCATTATTACGAATATATATAGCAGATCGAACAATGTGACATATGGAAAAACTGTAAAAAAAGGCAGGGCAACGGTTGTATTGTCCGCAGAAGAACTACAGGCTTTAGACAGAGCAAAAAATAATTCTCTGGATGAATACTCCAGAATGATTTCTTAGGTATAGTCATGAGTATATGTTTTATAGTAAATCCTAAGGCTGGAAAAGGTAAAGGGAAGAAAATCGCAAGCTTGATCCATTTTTTCATGAAGAAATATGATACTCCTTATGAGGTTAGATTCACAACACAGAAAAAAGAAGGAGAACCTCTGGCAAAAAGAGCGGTGGAGGATGGATTCGAAAAAATAGTTGCTGTGGGTGGAGATGGTACTATCTATGAAGTTTTAAATGGAATTATTGGAAAGTCTGTTTCGCTTGGGATAATTCCATCAGGTACAGGAAATGACTTTGCACGCTGTCTTGGAATAGGCTTAAATGTAGAGGAAGCCCTAGACATCGTCGTATATGGACAAGAAAAATCAGTTGACTGCGGAAGGGCTAATGAAAGATATTTTATTAATGTGGCAGGAATAGGTTTTGATACGG
>JAGXRU010000135.1 GCA_018335765.1 Alkaliphilus sp. | reverse complement strand
TTTATATCGCTAATAGCCTGAGGACTTCCCCCAACGTGAACATACAACGCATTAAATTCCATGGCCTTATCTAAAAAATATGGTCTCGCACTTCTAACTGGTCCTATTAAGCTAGGTTCATTAATTAAAAATATTGCTAAATATCTTGTGATCATTCCCTCTGCAAGAATTTCATATACTATTTCTGCTTGATCAAGGCCTGCTTGTGGTCTGGCTTTGCTCTGATTATCCAACATTACTGCAAATGGTCTTCTATTAATATTTAATGCATCCGTGTATATCCCGCTAATGGGAGAAGGTACCCCTTCATCGTTTCTCCGGTCACTTTGACTATCGATCACAACCACTGAATGATCTGTTTGTTTTTCCTCAATTTCATTGTTTACTGGTTGCCCCTTAGAACTTGTGCATCCTAAAAAACTTGATATAGACACCATGAATATGATTAATATAGCAAAACTTTTTTTATACACGTCCCCCTCATTCCCTTCATGATCTAATTCAGTTTTCATTCATTTCCGGAACTAATATCCCCCCTGAAACAACAATTTTTACAGCAGCATCTACTGGCATTCGCAAACAGATTATGTTCTTCTCTGGTATCATTACAAGCATACCCGTTGTTGGATTAGGTGTTGTTGGAACAAAGATGTTTTTCATAGGTTCTCCAACTATATCAGAAATTAGTTCAGGAGCAATTGAAGTAATAAAACCTAATACGTAAATTCCTTTAGAAGGATACTGTATCAATACAACACTTTTAAATGCATTTTTTTGTTCCATGAAAACTGTATCTATTAACTGTTTCATAGAGGTATATATTGAGTTTGCTATAGGTATTCTTCTTATAGTTTTATCAATGAAAAAAATAACTTCTCTTCCTAAATAATTTGTTGCTATAACACCTGTCAGTAATGTTATGCAAACTGTAATAACTACACCAATGCCTAATATTGGAAAACCAACCAATTTTTCAATAGGGTTTCTGAAAATACTATCTACTAAATTCAAAAACCAAAACATTAAATATATGGTACCCGCTATAGGAATAATCGCTAATAAGCCAGTAAAAAATATCTTTCGTATTTTTTTCATTTTCATTCTTTTTTCTCCTGCTATTTTTTAAGTATTTCCAATTGCTTGATTCTTCGATTATGCATGCTTAAAACTTTAATAATTACATCATCAAATTCAATTACATCGTCAGTTACAGGAATTCTCCCTAATATATTAAATACAAATCCCCCTATTGACTCATACTCATCTTCTTGAAGATTTATCATCAGCACTTTATTTATCTTTTCTATTGAAGCTTTTGCATTAACGACAAGACCTTTATCGCCCAAATGTTCTATTAATTCAATCTCATCATCATATTCATCAAGTATGTCACCAACTATTTCTTCCAAAATATCTTCTATAGTAACTAATCCTAATGTTCCACCATATTCATCTAATACGATACAAATGTGAACTTTTTCTTTTTGCATTTCTTTTAATAATTCACTGGCTTTTTTGCTTTCAGGAACATAATAAGCCAAACGCATTAATTTTTTTATGTCAAATTCCTTCTGCAATTCAACTTCGTTTCTTGTATGCTGGAGTAAATCTTTAGCGTACAAGATTCCAATTACATTATCTATGGTATCCTTAATTACTGGGATTCTAGAATAACCAAAATCAAGAACTACATTAAGAGCATCTTGTAAAGTTGCATCCTCTTCAATAAAGATCATATCTATTCTTGGCACCATCACTTCAGAAGCTTCTATATCACCAATTTCGAATATGCTGTTTATCATTTCCCTTTCGCCTTTTTGCAATATTCCTGCTTCTTCACCCACATCCACTAATGTTTTAATCTCTTCTTCTGAAGTTAATACTCTATCAGTATTAATATCTCCACCTAAAATTTTAATAAAAAAACCTGTTATAAAATTTATAATCTTTAGAATTGGATATAAAATAGCAGACAATACTTCCACAGGTCTACCTAATTTAATTGCTACTTTTTCCGGATTATGTGACGCATAGGTTTTTGGCGTTATCTCTCCAAAGACTAAAATTGTTATGGTCATTACAATCGTCACAAATAATACGACATTCTCTCCATCAAAAAGCTTGAGAGCGAGCTCAGTTGCAATAGCAGTTGCAGCTATATTAACAATATTATTGCCAATAAGTATTGTTGCCAATATTTTTTGAGATTGATTTATTATTCTTTCAAGCACTGCAGCCTGATTAACGCCTTTCTTTTTTAGTTGTCTTACCTTAATGATATTCATAGAGGTCAACGCTGTCTCAGCACCAGAAAAGAGGCTGGATAATAGTACTAATACTATTAACAGTGCCAGTCTGATGCCCTCACCATATCCAAACAAACAAACTCCTCCTACTGATTTTTCCAATTTTTCCTATAGAGGAACGACTCGTGTCTTTCCTATTCAAATAATGAATTTCAAGAGCAACAGCACGCTAAATATTTCAGTCAAAGTATCAATCCATACTTCTGCAAAATTTTTAAAACTTATAATTGCAACATGAATTTTTTGAAATAAAATAACATACCCCACTATGATAGCATTAACAGAAGCAATAAGAACGGCACCGGCAGCAACGTTTTTTGCAATTTTTGCTGCTTCGTGGTACTTGTCAGTAAATAAATCTATGGTTGATTCTATCGAAGTATTAATCATTTCGGTAATGAGAACCAGTGATACTGTGAAAAACAAGATTAATACTTCAATTTTTGATATTTTTAAAAAGAAACTAAGTGACAGAACAACAATTGCAGCAAAAAAATGTAATCTCATATTCCTTTGAGTTCTTATTGTGTAAATGATACCATCAATAGCATACTTAAAGCTATCCAGAAGTTTCCTTATTTTCATAAGAGCACCTCACTTATTATCTTAGTATACCCAAATCCACCATAATCTCTTCTTCTTTTTGCCTCATTCTCCCAGTATTTAAATCATCATCATGATCATATCCCATTAAGTGTAACATACTATGCACGGTTAAATATACTACTTCTCTTTGAAAGCTATGATCATATTCCTTGGCTTGCTCTTCAGCTTTTTCTAAAGACAGCACAATATCACCTAAACATGTGATGTTTTTGGCATTTTGAATATTATCATATTGTGGAAAAGATAAAACATCTGTTTCCTTGTCCTTATTCCGATATATTCGGTTTAATTCTTTTATTTCCAAATTATTAACAAAGGATATACTTATTTCTAATTCATTTGATAAACCCTCTTTCGCTAGACAATATACCATTGCTTTTTCCATGGTTTTTAATAATTCTTCATCAATTGTTATCGAATTTTGTCTATTATCAAAAAATAATTCCAAATTATACCACCTCTGTTTCTTTTACATTCAATTCAGGATATTCTATTCTCTCATGGAAGATCCCAATTAAAACATTGCAAAACGACACAACTATTCTATCTATATCCTTCAGTGTTAGGTCACACTCATCTAACTGATGATCATCAAGCTTGTCATTTACAATTTTTTCTACAAGGCTTCTTATTTTTTCAGATGTATGTTCCTGAAGGCTTCTAACAGCTGCTTCAACTGAGTCAGCAAGCATAACTATGGCTGCTTCTCTTGATTGTGGCTTTACCCCAGTATATCTAAAATTTTCCTCCATCACTTCTTCGTACTCATCATTATTCATTGCTTTATGATAAAAATACTTAACCAAGGTAGTACCATGATGTTGTTCAATAATATCAATAATTTCCTGAGGAATTTTATATTTTTTGGCTAACTCAATACCGTCCTTAACATGATTAGTTATGATCAACGCACTAAGACTAGATGTTAATTTATCATGAGGATTCTCACAGGTTAATTGGTTTTCTTTGAAAAAATAAGGTCGTTTTAGTTTTCCTATATCATGATAGTATGAACTCACCCTTGAAAATAAGCCATTGGCGTCAATGGCATCAGCAGCTGCCTCACTTAGATTTCCCACTATAATACTGTGATGATAAGTCCCTGGCGTTTCCATCAACAACCTTTTTAATATTGGATGGTTAGGATTAGACAACTCAAGCAGTTTTAAAGGAGTCAATATGCTAAAAGCTGTTTCCCAGAGAGGAAGAGAACCAATCGTTAAGATGGCACAAAATATTCCATTCAATATACCGTAAAAACTGTCTGTTAAAATTCTCGAAAATTCCATATCATTAATAAATCCAAATCCCAGTATTACCATTAAATTACTTAAACTCACCAAAAGACCCGCTACAAATATATTTGATCTTTGATGAGTATTTGTAACACTACAAGCACCCACTGTTCCTCCTATTATGCTTGTAAAAATAAAGGCTGTATTGTTGCCATAGATTACAGCCAAAAGCATTGTCATCATTAAATTAACTATTATAGCCAATCTAGTATTCAAAAGTATGCCTATAAGCATAGTTCCTGCAGCTAGTGGAACAATGTAGGAAGAAATTCCATATACTGATTTTGAGATCAGGTATATTGATATAAATAATATTAATAATAAATATGATTTTGATGTGGAAGAAAAAATAGATCTGTTAAAAACATACATATATCCTATTAGAACACTTTCGACTATCAGAATTAGTATGCCAATCCCTAAAAACAAAGAAAAATCTTTGCTACTATGCTCCTTTATCATGCCCGCTTCTAAAAGTATTTCATAATGTGCGTCAGTAATAGTTTCACCCGCTTGTACTATATTGTTTCCGCTTCTTATAATTACCTTTTCTACCGAATTTTTTGCTTCTTCTATTTTTTCTTGAGTAGTTTCAACATCCAAGAATCGATTTGCTTTAATTGATGAGTTAACTATATTAATACCTAAGGACTTCACCGTGTTAGAAAATTCCTTTAACCCTATAAAGTAATTTGTTATATTGATTCTTTCTTTTTCCAATTCTTCTTCTTTAATGCCTGTAGACATAACCTGAGTTATTATTTCATATATATAGCTTTCAATATTTTTCAATTCCTCTACAGGCATCTCTAGCATCAATATCAATTCGTCATCAGTTAAACCCAAAAAATTTTCTTCCTTTAACAACTGAAATCTTTCTTCCTTTGTGATTTCCTGAAGATCCCTGGTTCTATATAATACCAAAAAAAATCTTTCGATATTTTTTTTGATATCTATCTGGATTGTCGGATCAATTTTTTCCCTAGGTTCCACTAATTCTACAGTTTTCTTTATAAGCTTATTTGTTGCGACTTTATCCTCTATATCTCTTGGCGCTTTTATGTCTGATATGGCCTGTTGACCAATAACAATCTCGTATTTTTCAGGTGCTAATGCACTAAGAGTACTGACAAATATTACAGCAAAAAAAACCACAGCAAAGATTATATTGCTAACAATCTTTTTGCGCAGGAATTTTACGATAAGCATTGTATTAAACTTGTCCATAACATCTCTAAATAAGGTCATAAATATTCCCCCTATTGTTCATATCTTCTTCGTATATTTTTATAATTATGCCAATTTATTCTAAATATTATGTTTTTTTCCTATGATATTACTATGCTCATCCGGTGCTTTTCCCAATATTTCGCTCCAAAACATTCGTCATTTTAAATTAATTTTCTTGAAATAACATTCTTTGTATCCCTATCTGCTCTAAGGCTTCAATATTAATCTTGCAATAAAGAATATTTTCCTTCTCATAAAATGCTATTCTTTGGTCTAAAATACTGGCATTAACTGGTATTCTATTAATCAGTTTTACCAATATTTTCTCTTGCAATGCCTTTTTCGCTACCTCTTTATCAATTGATACACTTGTGTCTTTGGCTTCATAATATTCTTCTATAATAATTTCGACAGGTATTTTAATATTCCTCCACGAGGGTATTCTTTTGTTTCTTTTCTCTATTATAACATTAGAGTAGGGAATCTCATCATGACCTAAAACAATTTGACTGTTTCCAATTCTAACAATCCTTCTTGTAACCATATTACCAGTTTTAATCTTTTCTTTTTTAATCAGAGCTATTTCATCAGTTTCTTCATAATAGGTTTTAGCGTATACTTCACCCAAAGCATGCACATATCTTGATTCTAAATTATCTCTATTAAGCACACCAGTAATTAATACCTGCCCCGATTTTACTATATCACCTTTTTCAACTAAAGCATCTCCATTTTTTGCAATAATTTTTTCAACAACTCCATTTTTTGCGGCTATAATGTCACAAGGTATATTGACAGGTATCTTTTTAGGAGGCTTGACCTTTTCAACTATGTCTACAATAACCTTTGTTCCTTTTAAATTTATACCTACCCATGCTATATCTTCAAATTCTAACATCATATTATTTTCGATGTCCAAAAGATTCACATGATACTTAAACACGCCTGGATACAGGTTATTGCTTTTTAAATATCCTATTATTTTCTGAGTAGAAATGCTTTTATTTCCAAAAACTTCAATATTCCAAATGAAAGACGTTCCTACGATTATCAATAATAATGAAATTACAAATCCAACAAGAAACATTTTTCTTACCTTAATTTTATGCACAAAAAAAGGATATCCTATTTTCCCATAAATCTTTACCTTGCATCCAACCCTTTTGACGATATGTCTTAATTCTTTATAACCTTTTAGTCCTACCTTCGCTTCAAGAGTGGTATAATCTACCCGAATGATATCCCAGAAATATACTCCTCTCGATATAGCATAATTTATAAACTTTTCTAGTGATAGACCCTCAATGCGAATTACCACATATCCACGGAAAAAATTCCATATTTTCACCACCAACAATGCATACACCCCTTTAATCCCCAAACTCAATATGTTCAATCAATCCTACAATAATTATTTCCTCTTTAATAACAGTTTTTATCACAAGGTTCTTACCCATAATTCTCATTATGCCATTTTTCGTATAAATTCTAATTCTTTGGTTTGAATACTCAATTAAACCCCTATGATTCTCAATATATAATTGAAGATTACCAACTAGGGTAATCCTTGGCAAATCTAAAATAATATCCTTTGGAAGTTCTAATAGTTCCGAAACAGTCTCCTTTATCTCCTTTGACAGATTTTTCATAATAAAATACCCCACTACCTATTTTTTAGTGTATTGCGAAATATTGTATCTTGCATCAATGCTACGTCAAAATATATTGAGCAACTATCTAATTTAGTGTATGCATTCAAATTATTGCGTATTACATTTTTGCTTTCACAGAACAAACCATTTTGAAATAAAAAAAAACAATAAAATCTAGTATATTTGTGCATTTCAATGAATATACTAGATTTTATTGTTTTTTTGAGTAAATATAAAGAAATCAACTATAATTATATGTTTTCAACCTTCCTTACTTCTTTTTCTTTAAGATTTTTAGTAATCTCTTCGATTTTTTTGCCATTTATCACCAGATTTTTTGCGATTTCATAAAGTGGAATCATGACAAATGCTCGTTCACACATTCTAGGATGAGGTATTGTTAATTTTTCATCATTAAAAACAAACTCATCAAAGAGAAGAATATCTAGATCTATTGTTCTTGGTCCCCATCTGATCAATCTTTCTCTTTTTAGATTTTGTTCAATATCATTACAATATTCCAACAATGCATATGGATCTAAAGCTGTTTCAATTTCAACCACTATGTTTAAAAACCAATCTTGATATGTATAGCCCACTGGAGCAGTTTCATAATAGGATGAGATGGCAGATACAACAATTTGAGGATGGTTTTTCAGGAGATCAACGGCTTTTTGAATATTTTCTTTTTTGTTGCCAATATTACCGCCTATTCCAAGGTATGCTCTACTCATTTCGCTTTCTCCTTATCTCTACACCGAAATAATCAAATATACCTTTTACAGGAGCCCCTGGTTTTTTGACAGTTACATGAATTTCTTTTACCAGTAAAAACTGATTTAATATTTCTTTCGCAATATTTTCAGCTAAAGTCTCTATGAGGTTATATCTTTTGTTTTCTACTATTTGTTTTGCAATATCAAAAACTTCTCCATAATGAACTGTATTGGTAACGCAATCCGTATTTCCTGCTTTTTCGAGATCCAGATAAAGATCTATATCAACAAAAAATTTTTGCCCAAGAATATTTTCTTCAGACATAGCTCCGTGATAACCGTAAAAATTGAGATTCTTCATGATTATTCTATCCATTACTTTTCCCTCTCATGATGACATCTGCAACCAAAGCAGCTCTTAGATTTTCTACTATATCATGAACCCTTAAAATATCAACCCCCTGCATTATGCCTATTACAGAAGTACTAATAGTTCCCTCAATCCTTTCATTTGGTGGCAAATCAATAATTTTACCAATGAAAGACTTTCTTGATGTACCTAAAAGAATTGGATATCCCATATCATTAAATTCACAAAGTCTCGACATAATATGGATGTTTTGTTCTTGAGTTTTACCAAAACCAATGCCTGGATCTAAAATAATATTTTCATTTTTGATCCCTGCAGCTAATGCGATTTCTATGGATTTTTCAAAAAAATTTTTTATACTATAGATAATATCTTTTTCATACCATGACCCTTCTTGATTATGCATAATACAAACAGGCACATTGTATTTTGCAATAACCTTTGCCATATCCGGATCTTTCTGTAGACCCCAAATGTCATTGATCATCTGGGCTCCTGCATTTAATACCGTTTCAGCTACCGTAGCCTTTGACGTATCTACAGATATAGGCAGCTTTACTTCTTTTACAAGTCTTTCTACTATTTTTAATACTCTTTTTATTTCTTCTTCAGCAGTAATTTTTTCATGCCCAGGTCTTGTTGATTCTCCGCCAATATCTATGATATCCGCTCCTTGTTCAGCCATTTTGTGTGCATGAAGGATTGCTTGATCAATATCGACAAATTTACCGCCATCCGAGAAAGAATCAGGGGTCACATTTAAGATTCCCATTATATAAGTTCTACTTCCTAACTCCAAGGTATATTCGCCACATTTCATGGCTTTTTTTCGTGTAAAATAAGAATTTTTCATCATTACTTCCCCCTGAAAATCTCTAAGGTAGTGCCAAACCCATATTATGGATGTGGGTTTGATCACTCCTTTTTTGTTTTAAATTTCTGAAACATCTATAATAATGGATGG
>JAGXRU010000134.1 GCA_018335765.1 Alkaliphilus sp. | reverse complement strand
AATAGAGAAGATTGTAGGAAATACACAAGTGGAAATTCCGGAAATAATGATTGAACATGAAATAGATGTTTTACTTAATGACTTTAATTATCAGCTTCAGTACCAAGGGTTAAACCTAGATACATACTTTCAATATACTAATAGCAAAATGGAAGATTTGAGAAGTCAAATGAAAAACGATGCACAAAACAGAATAAAAACTCGATTGATTCTAGAGAGCATAGCAAATTTGGAAAAAATTGAAGTATCAGATGAAGAAATGGACTCTGAACTTTTAAAATATGCAACTCAATATAAGGCAGAGGTAGATGAATTTAAAAAATCTCTCTCGCCAGAGGATTTTAATCGAATAAAAGAGGGTATAAAAATAAGAAGAACAGTAGATTTCTTGGTAGAAAATGCTAAGATTTCTGCATAAAATAATATAACGAAGGGGGTATTTGTGATGGCGTTAATTCCAATGGTAGTTGAACAGACCAATCGAGGCGAAAGATCCTATGATATATACTCTAGATTGTTAAAGGATAGAATCATATTTTTAGGAGAAGAGGTAAACGACTATACAGCTAGCTTAGTTGTTGCCCAATTGCTTTTTTTAGAAGCAGAGGACCCAGATAAAGATATTATGCTATATATAAATAGCCCTGGCGGATCTATCACAGCGGGTATGGCTATTTATGATACGATGCAATATATTAAACCTGATGTATCTACAATATGCATTGGAATGGCAGCTAGTATGGGTGCCTTCCTTTTAGCAGCAGGGGCAAAAGGTAAACGATTTGCCCTGCCGAACGCAGAAATTATGATTCATCAGCCATTAGGCGGGACTAGAGGTCAGGCTGAAGATATCAGAATACATGCACAACGAATACTGAGAATGAGGGATATCATCAATAGGATATTGAGTGAAAGAACCGGTCAATCGATAGAGAAGGTATCGAAAGATACAGATAGAGATTTTTTTATGGAAGCGAAAGATGCTGTGGAGTATGGGTTGATAGACAAAGTCATCACTTCTAGGTAAATTATGACAAGAGAGGTGTAGGTATGTCAAGATTTGATGAGAAGAAACAGTTAAAATGTTCTTTTTGTGGGAAGTCGCAGGATCAAGTGAGAAGGCTGATTGCGGGCCCGAGCGTTTATATTTGTGACGAGTGTATAGAATTATGCCAGGAGATTATTCAAGAAGAATTTGATGAGCATATAGAGATGGAAATGGTAGATTTGCCTAAGCCCCATGACATAAACAACATATTGGAACAGTATGTTGTTGGACAGGAAAGAGCAAAGAGGGCATTGGCTGTTGCGGTATATAACCATTATAAAAGAATAAACCGACAAGGAAAAACGGATGATGTAGAGATTCAAAAGAGTAATATTGTCATGTTGGGACCTACTGGTTCTGGGAAGACCTTGCTTGCTCAAACCCTAGCAAGAATTTTAAACGTACCATTTGCAATTGCCGATGCAACATCCTTAACTGAAGCAGGTTATGTTGGTGAAGACGTTGAAAATATCCTGCTAAAATTGATACAATCTGCTGATTATGATATTGAAAGAGCTGAAAAAGGGATTATCTATATTGATGAAATCGATAAGATTGCACGAAAATCCGATAACCCATCTATTACAAGAGATGTCAGCGGAGAGGGTGTTCAGCAGGCACTTTTAAAGATTTTAGAGGGAACGGTTGCGAGTGTGCCTCCTCAAGGGGGAAGAAAGCATCCTCATCAGGAGTTTATTCAAATTGACACAACTAATATACTATTTATTTGTGGCGGAGCCTTCGATGGAATAGATAAAATTATTCAAAAACGAATAGGGCAAAAATCCATGGGCTTTGGTGCAGATATTCGAAGCAATGTTGCTAAAGATGTGGGTGATCTTCTAAACAAAATACTGCCAGAGGATTTGTTAAGATATGGTCTGATTCCAGAGTTTGTTGGAAGATTGCCAGTAGTTGTTACTCTGCATCAACTGGACGAAGAAGCTTTAGTCAAGATTTTAGTAGAGCCTAAGAATGCTCTGCTTAAGCAATATAAAAAGCTTTTTGAGATGGATAGTGTAGAGTTGGAAATCGAGGAGGATGCCTTATCTGCGATTGCCAAAAAAGCCATTGATAGAAAAACAGGTGCCAGAGGCTTGAGAAGTATAGTAGAAAACATAATGCTAGATGTTATGTATGACATTCCATCTAGAGAAGATATTGAGAAGTGCGTTGTGACAAAGGAAACAGTCGAAAATCAAACAGAACCGACTTTAGTGCTATCAGAGGTAAAGAAGCGCAAATCTAAAAAGAAAAAGGAAGATACCGCTTCCTGATAAAATAGGCGAATAATTGTTATTCGCCTATTTTATTGATTTAAGATTAGCTTAAAAATAAGAAAAATGCAGAAAATAATTGAAAGAATGCATTTATTTATATATAATATTTAATTACGGGAAGTGAGTTTGTAATTGGATGTAAAGTGTATATATTATGTAAAGGTTGTGATTGAGAGTTTAGGTGAGGATGAGGGTAAGGTTAAGTGTTGCTGATAACTGATATTTTTATAGATAAGAATAATTCTGTGGAGATTACAAAAAATACAATTGTGATCCTTACATAAGGAGTTGAAAGAATGAATGATAAAATTGTTAAAAATTATAAATTACCACTTATTCCATTAAGAGGGCTTTCGGTTTTCCCATACATGGTACTTCATTTTGATGTGGGAAGGAAAAAGTCCATAAATGCATTAGAGGAAGCAATGGTAAATGACCAAATGGTTTTTCTGACAACCCAAAGAGAGGCTGAAACAGATTTGCCAACCATTGAGGATTTTTATCAAGTGGGAACCATATCAAAGATAAAGCAGATGCTCAAACTGCCAGGTGATGCTGTACGGGTGCTGGTTGAGGGTATTAGCCGAGGCAGGATAGTTGGGGTTATTCAGCAGGAGCCATATTTTAAGTGTGAGATAGAGGAAGAACTTCATAATGACGAAATTCTTATGGATCAAGAGCTAGAAGCTCTCATGAGAGTAGCTATAAATGCTTTTGAAAATTACGTGACAATCAGCAACAGAATTTCTCCGGAAATACTGATAACTGTGTCCACCATTGAAGAACCGGGAAGATTGGCGGATGTTATTGTATCTCATTTAACACTTAAGATCGAACAAAAGCAAGAAGTATTAGAAGCCTTTTCTCCAAAAGAGAGAATGGAAGTATTATATAAAATTTTGCTAAAAGAAATAGAGATATTAGAAATTGAGAGAGATATAAATATAAAGGTAAAGAAGCAAATAAACAAGTTGCAAAAAGAATACTATCTTAAGGAACAGATGAAAGCCATTCAGGACGAGTTGGGAGAAGAAGGCGGAATTCATGATGAGGTAGAGGAATATAGAAAAAGAATTAACAAAGCAAAGCTACCCAAAAAAGTACAAGAAAAGGTCATGAAGGAAGTCGACAGGTTGTTTCGCTTATCTCCTGGATCTGCTGAGGGTGGTGTTATTCGTACTTATGTGGATTGGATACTGGATCTTCCGTGGAATAAACAGACAAAGGATGTCTTGGACATTAAGAAGGCGAAGATCATTTTAGATGAAGACCACTATGGGTTGACATCTGTTAAAGAGAGGATATTGGAGTATCTGGCTATCAGACAGCTGGCGAAGGACATGAAGGGTCCGATTCTTTGTTTAGTTGGACCTCCGGGTGTAGGTAAAACATCAATCGCAAAATCAATTGCACGAGCAATGGGAAGAAACTTTGTTCGGATGTCCCTCGGTGGTGTAAGAGACGAAGCTGAAATTCGAGGGCATAGAAGAACTTATGTGGGTGCTATCCCAGGTAGAATAGTATCTGCAATAAAGGAAGGCGAAAGCAAAAATCCCGTATTTCTTTTTGATGAAATAGACAAGGTAAGTCACGATTTTAGGGGTGACCCGGCATCAGCGTTGCTTGAGGTATTAGATCCTGAACAGAATAAGGATTTCACAGACCATTATCTTGAAGTTCCTTTTGACTTATCAAAGGTCATGTTCATTACCACAGCCAATAGCCTGGGGAATATCCCTAGACCGTTGTTGGATAGGATGGAGATCATAGAGGTTTCAGGCTATACAGAAGAAGAAAAATTAAATATTGTTCAGAAATATCTATTGCCAAAACAAATAAAAGAACATGGGCTCAGTAGTGAAAATATTCAAATTTCAGAACAGTCTGTAAGAGATATAATAAATTACTACACCAGAGAATCAGGAGTCAGAAATATCGAAAGACAAGTGGCAACCTTGTGTAGAAAGATAGCAAAGTGTATTGTGGAGGACAACATGAAATCTCTAAAAATCAATTCGAAAAATTTAGAGAAGTATTTGGGCATTCGTCGTTATAGATACGATAAAGCCAAGGAAAAAAACGAGATAGGTATTGCTACGGGCCTCGCTTGGACGAGAGTAGGTGGTGAAACTCTTTCCATAGAAGTAACGACCATGAAGGGAAATGGGAAATTGGTATTGACCGGGCAATTGGGAGATGTGATGAAAGAATCTGCAAGGGCAGGGATCAGCTACATACGCTCCAAAAATAAAAGTCTTGATATTTCTGAGGAATTCTATCAGGAACTGGATATTCATATTCATATCCCTGAAGGAGCAATTCCAAAAGATGGACCATCAGCAGGAGTTACCATGGCGACAGCAGTTATATCGGAATTGACCAAGACGCCTGTGGATAAAAATGTGGCAATGACAGGAGAAATAACATTGAGAGGTAGAGTACTCCCTGTAGGAGGAATAAAAGAGAAGGTTTTGGCTGCAAATAGGGCAGGCTTAAAAAAAATTCTTCTTCCTATGGAGAACAAGAGAGACTTAGAGGAAATACCAGATAATGTGAAGAAAAAACTAGAATTTGTCCTAGTGGAAAATATGGATCAAGTTTTAGAGCATGCTCTGGTCAGGCGGGATGAAAAAAATGAAGATTAAGAGCGCAGAAATAGTGATTAGTGCTGTAAAAAGGGAGCAGTACCCAGAGGAGATTCCTGAGATTGCGTTATGCGGAAGGTCTAATGTAGGCAAATCATCCGTCATAAATATGTTGGTTAATATGAAAAAACTGGCCAGAACAAGCTCTAGCCCAGGAAAAACTCAAACCTTAAACTTCTATAATATTAATAAACAATTCCATATTGTGGATTTGCCGGGTTATGGCTATGCGAGGGCTTCAAAAACAAATAAAGAACAATGGGGAAAAATGATAGAAACCTATTTGACAAACCGTCCCAATCTTTTGGAAATTTTACAGCTGATAGATATTAGGCATAAACCATCTGAACAAGATAAATTGATGTATGAATGGGTTAAGTCGATTGGCTTCAAAAATATAGTTATTGTAACAAAGCTTGATAAAATAACCAGAAGTCAAAGACAGAAGCATTTGAATATGATACGGAATGAACTTAAAATGGGTGATAATCTTTTAATTCCTATATCTTCAGAAAGTAGGGAAGGAAAAGAGGCTCTTTGGGAGATCATTTCCAATATATTCAAAGTGAATGGTCATGACTTTGAGGGCGAGAATAATAAAAAATAAATAGTTATGGGCATCGGAAATTTCCGATGCCCATAACTATTTAAATATTCTCTTGTTCTATTTCTGTGGTTTTTAAGGGCACTAGCTTAAAATCAAATTCAGAGATCAGCATTCCAATGAGAATCAGAGCACTGCCAGCAATGCCCCTGTTATTTAGCATCTCTCCCAACATGAAGTAACCGAATATGGCTGCAAAAACTGGTTCGCTAGAGAAGATCAGAGCAGTATGTGTAGCAGAGGTATATTTTTGAGCAGCATTTTGAATCAGGAAAGCTCCTGCAGTACATAAAAGACCTAAGAACAGTATTTCTACCCAAATGCCTGTACCCCTAGGGATAATAGGCTGTTCAATTAGAAAGGTTATCAAAGTGCTGAGTATAGCCACTACACCAATTTGAACAATGGCAAAATTAACTGTATCCACTTTTCGAGCGTATTTATCGATCATTAGAATATAGAAAGCAAAACAAAACGCAGCTATTACGGTTAAACCATCTCCAAAGTTTAACCTTAGGTTACCGTCTAAAGTCAACAAGGCTAATCCAACCATAGCCAATAGAACACCTATAATTGCTGAGATCCTAGGTATTTCTTTAAGGAATAAAGAAGAAAATATTGGTACCAGCACTACACAAAAGCCAATAATAAATGCGGATTTTGAAGCGGTGGTATAATTTAGCCCTATGGTTTGGACAGCGTATGCAAGAAACATCATCAAGCCAACAAGGAAACCATATTTCAAGGTATTTTTATCTATGGTTGTGATTCTTTTAAAATAAAGAAGCACACATGCTCCTAGAGCGACAAAAAATCGTATTGACAGGAAGTTGAAGGTTGAAAGGACTTCTAAACTGCTTTTGCTGAGAATGTAAGATAATCCCCAAACGACCGAAACTACCAGCAGGGCCAGATCTGCTTTAAGCTGAATTTTCATATTAAGTTCCTCCTTAGAATTCTATAATTGATGACCACAGGTGCTAGACTAAGAAAAAAGCAAAGTAAAGTCCCTAGGTATCATTTTAACAGAAGAAAGCAAAGCAGGTCAATGAGATTGAGTAAAAAATGAGATTGAGCAAAAAAAAAGAAAGCTTCCAAATTTATAAGGAAGCTTTTGTCTGCGAGTTATTAATTTTTTTTATTCTGCTTCAAACATATCTTTACTTACACCGCATACGGGACATATCCAATCTTCTGGAATGTTCTCAAAGGGTGTGCCAGGAGCTACTCCACCATCAGGATCTCCCTCTGTTGGATCGTAAACATAACCACATGGTATACATCTGTACTTTTGCATAAAAAATTCTCCTCTCATTAATAAATATTTAATTTTACTCTTGTTAATTCTACCCATATAATTATAGTGATAAACAAATTACATGCAATAAATTTTGGCGATAAGCTCCTGTTATTTGACAGAATAATCTTAATAATATAAAATGCATAGAGAGTCCATTAAAGGAAGGAATAATAATATGAGGGATTATAGAAAAATGTTGGCTATGTTTTTTAGCTTAGTGAAAATAGGAACCTTTACGCTAGGGGGAGGTTATGCTATGATACCTTTAGTCCAGAAGGAATTTGTTGAAAAGAACAAATGGATAGACAACGAAGAATTTTTAGACATTGTTGCATTGGCACAAACAGTACCAGGAGCTCTTATTGTGAATAGTTCCACCTACATAGGATACAGATTATTCGGCTTTACCGGAGCGTTAGTGGCATGTCTAGGCTCCATACTGCCATCAATAATTATAATACTGATAATTGCAATATTTTTTGATCAAATAAGAGAGTTCAGAATGGTAGAATCTGTTTTTCGGGGAATCAGACCTGCTGTGGTAGCGCTCATTTTATATGCTGTTTATAAGCTCAGTAGCTCCATACCCAGAAATATTCTAAACATGTCATGGATATTAATAAGTACCATAAGCATTGTGTTTTTGTCAATTAATCCCATTATTATCATTGCTATTTCAGGACTTCTTGGATATAAGCTGTTCAAAGGAGCTGTATTAGATGAACATGATAGCTAGTATTTTCTTGACCTTCATGAAAATAGGTGCATTTGGTTTCGGGGGTGGGCTTGCCATGCTTCCCCTTATTGAACAGGAGATTGTACATAATAAGGGCTGGATTACCCTAAAGGAATTGGTGGATATCATAGCAATAGTAGAGATGACTCCGGGTCCCATAGCAGTTAATTCAGCTACCTTTGTTGGCTACAAGGTAGGAGGGTTTATAGGTGCTCTGGCAGGAAGTCTCGGAATAGTGATTGTATCCTTTATTCTTATGACCATCCTAGCGAAGTATTTTATGAAAGTGAAGAATATGAGCCAAATCAAGGCTATCTTCAGAGGGATAAGGCCAACAATTATCGCGTTGATGTTAAGTGCCGTAATTTCTGTCGGAAAAACAGCCATCACAGATTTCAAGGATGTTGCCATAGCAGTCATTATTTTCATTGCCTTAGTAAAATTTAAGCTAAATCCTATATTGGGAATAGTTTTGTCAGGTGTTTTAGGGTTGATAATGTATGGAGGACTACTATAATGAATTTTCAAAGGAGATGTTTATGCCCTACACCTATATTTTAAGATGTTCCGATAATACCTTATATTCTGGTTGGACAACTGATGTCCATAAAAGACTGATCACTCATAACAAAGGCAAAGGCGGTAAATATACAAGGGCGAGGTTGCCTGTCAAGCTGGTTTATTTGGAAGAAAGCTCTACCCGTAGTGAGGCACAGATACGAGAGTGCAACATAAAGAAATTAGAAAGAAGCGAGAAGGAAAAATTAATAGAATCCAATCAATGGTTTGAAAGTGATGTGATTAGATGAGTAAGGTATTATATATAACTGAAAAACCCAGTGTTGCACTGGAATTCGCCAAAGCGTTAAATATCAAGGGCAACAAAAAAGATGGATTTATTGAATCCAATGAAGCTGTGGTGACATGGTGTATCGGACATTTAGTAACCATGAGTTATCCGGAAAAATATGATGAAAAATATAAGAAATGGTCACTCAAAGATCTTCCGTTTTTGCCACAAAATTACAAATATGAAGTAATTCAAAATGTTAAAAAGCAATTCAATGTAATTAAGACGCAAATGAAAAGAACAGATATTTCAACTATATATGTATGTACGGACTCTGGGCGTGAAGGTGAATATATTTATAGACTTGTCGATGAAATGGTTCAAGTGGGAGACAAAATCAAAAAAAGGGTATGGATTGATTCCCAGACAGAAGAAGAAATTAAAAAGGGTGTTAAGAATGCCAAACCACTAAATCATTATGACAATCTAGGAAATGCAGCATATCTAAGAGCAAAAGAAGATTACTTGATGGGAATTAATTTTTCAAGGCTACTGACACTTAGCTATGGGAGAACCATTAGTAAAAATTTAGGAAAAAAGTATGTTGTAATCGCTGTGGGAAGAGTTATGACATGTGTATTGGGAATGATAGTTCAAAGAGAAAGAGAAATCCGAGATTTTGTTAAAACCCCATACTATAAGATTATAGCCAATTTTAGCTTTGAGCAATCCATTGATTATGATGGAGAGTGGAAGGCTGTTGAGAGTTCTAAATTTTATATGTCTCCTTTACTATTTAAAGATATAGGTTTTAGGGAAATGAAATCTGCTGAAAAATTCATCAGCTATTTAGGAGAGGATAATGCAGATTTAACCGCAATAGTGGAAGAAGTAAAAAAGAAAAAAGAAACGAAAAACCCGCCCTTGCTATATAACTTAGCTGAATTGCAGAATGAGCTTTCTAAGAAATTAAAACTAAGCCCAGATGAAACCCTTAAAATTGCACAAAAATTATATGAAAAAAAGATGATTACTTACCCAAGAACAGATGCAAGAGTTTTATCAAATGCTGTAGCAATAGAAATAGGTTCAAATTTAATGGGAATTTCGCACATGAAAGAATTATGCAAATTAGATAGTGAAGATGAGAAAATTAACAACTTTATTCAAAAAATACTAAATGAAAACTTGCATAAGGATTTGAAGAAAACAAAGTATGTAAATGATAAGGCAATTACAGACCATTATGCAATAATACCTACAGGACAAGGCTTGGGTAGCTTCAACAAATTATCCGATTATGAAAAAAAAGCTTTTATAATGATAGTGAAACGGTTTTTGGCTATCTTTTATCCTCCTGCAATATTTAGTCAATTAACTATTATCACAAAAATTAAAACAGAGAGTTTTTTTACTACTTCAAAAGTATGTATACAAGAAGGATATCTAGAGGTATTAAATGATAGTAACAAGGAAGCTGTTTCAAATTTTGAAAAAGAAGAAACATTGAAGAAATTGAAAAAAGGGCAAAAGGTAAAAGTTGAGAAGCTTGAGATCAAGGAATCAGAGACTACGCCACCTAAGAGATATAATTCGGGTTCAATTATATTGGCAATGGAAAGTGCGGGAAAGTTAATTGAAGATGAGGAATTGAGAGAACAAATAAAAGGAAGTGGCATTGGCACCAGTGCCACAAGAGCTGAGATATTAAATAAATTACAGAAAATCTATTACATTGAATTGAATAAAAAGACACAAATATTGGCACCAATGCCTTTAGGCGAAGCCATTTATGACGTGGTAAATGAGACTATTCCAACGCTACTAAAGCCGGAATTAACTGCCAGTTGGGAAAAGGGTCTGGGAATGATTGCCAGTGGCGAAATAAAGTCGGATGAGTATATTGCTAAGCTAGAATCATACATAAGAACAAACACACAAAAGGTACTGGAGAACAGCAATAAATCTAATACATTAAAATCAGTTTCTATTCATTCTAATGATGCCAAAAGAAGTGACGATACAAGGGAAAAAAGAGCGAAAAAACCCGAACTTGGAAAGTGTATCTCCTGTGAGACTGGAACTATTTTAGAGAATAGCAAAGCATTCTACTGTAGTAACTGGAAACAAAAATGCAAGTTCACTCTATGGAAAAACTCTTTGGAGTTATATGGATTAGACTTAAATAGTGAAATGATAAAAGAATTAATTGAAAAGGGTAAAATAGATAAAGTGAATATTGTGTTACCACAAACAATGGAAAAATGCGAGGCAACTCTAGAATTCAAAGAAAGCAAAACCGGATCGATAGAAATCAAGAATGTAACCCGTGGAAGTGGAAAAGGCGAATAAAAGGGCTAAAACTTGGGCAAGCAAGAATCGTCCCTGCTTGCCCTGCCCAGCTATACTAGTCCAAGCAGTCTTACTCCTTGGGCAACTGTAAAACATACGACAATACCGGTTATGGTTGGTACAATGAAGGAAACCCAGGTCCATTTCCAGCTTTGTGTTTCTTTATGAATAGTCCATAGAGTAGTGCCGCAAGGCCAGTGATTTAACGAGAACAGCATCATACAAACTGCAGTTAGCCAGGTCCAGCCATTATCTATAAATAATTGTCTCATTTGAGCTAAACTATCCAACTCTAACATGGATCCTTTGGACATATAACTCATGATTAAAATAGGAATTACAATTTCATTGGCTGGTAGACCTAATATAAATGCCATCATGATATATCCATCCATTCCCAAGAGATTGGAGAATGGATCTAAAAATTGAGCACAGTGAGTCAACAAGCTGGCATTATCAACGTAAACATTAGCCATACCCCAGATCACAATTCCTGCAGGGGCGGCAATCACTATTGCACGACCTAATACGAACAGGGTGCGGTCGAAAATAGAACGGATGATGATTCTCAATACTTGAGGCCTTCTGTAGGGAGGCAATTCCATAGTAAAGGATGATGGCAATCCTTTTAGAACTGTTTTTGATAATAATTTTGATATAAAAAGTGTAATCATAACACCTAATATTATTACAGCCAATACTGAAACTACAGCTGCAAAAGAACTAGAGGCACCAGTACCTCCGGCGATAAAGATACTAGCAAGGGCAATCAAGGTGGGGAATCGCCCGTTACATGGCACGAAGTTATTGGTAATCGTTGCTATTAACCGTTCTCTTGGGGAATCAATAATTCTACAGGCGATAATTCCGGCAGCATTACACCCAAACCCCATACACATGGTTAATGCCTGTTTTCCATGGGCACATGCTTTTTTGAAATAGTGATCCAAGTTAAATGCTACTCTGGGCAGATAGCCTAAATCTTCCAGAAAGGTGAATAGTGGGAAGAAAATAGCCATCGGGGGCAACATCACTGAAACAACCCATGCTAATGTACGGTACATGCCAAGCACAAGAATATCATGTATCCATTTTGGAGTATTAATCCATGCAAAAAATTTGGTTAGATATCCTTCAATTCTGAATAAATAATCTGCTAGCATAGATGAAGGAATATTAGATCCTACAATAGTGAGCCAGAAAACAGCTCCCAAAAGGATGATCATAATTGGAATGCCTAAAAGCTTAGAGGTCAGGACATCATCAATTTTGCGATCTGTTTGATTATGGACGGTATTCTCTGAAAGAATAGCTTCTTTGCTAATGCTTTCGGCGGTTTTTACTATTTTATATACAATTTGATCACGTAAATCTTTTGGTGTAGTACCTTCATCTCTTAATTTGTTGTGCACTTCTTCTATTATTTCCAGTAATATTTCATTATTAGATAAATCGCAATTTAGGTAGGAATACAAGGATTGTGATAACAGATTGTCTCCATCAATAAGACGGAGGGATATCCATCTGTTATCAATCTTATCACCAATCAGAGCCTTAATATAAGGAACTACCTCATTGATAGCGTCCTCAACTATTGCATCATAATCTACTTTATTTGGAGCTGTTTTGATTTCTCCTCGGACTACTTTTTCGATTGTGTCCTTTAACTCTTTCAGTCCTTTACCATTTCTGGCAGAGGTTCCTACTACGGGTACTCCTAATAGGTCAGATAATTTTTTTAAGTCTATGCTAATTTTTTTTCTTTTAGCTTCATCCATGAGATTTACGCATACGACAATTTTATCTGTAACCTCCATGATCTGAAGAACCAAGTTAAGATTCCTTTCTAAGCAGGTAGCATCTGTTACAATCACAGTAGTATGAGCGTTACCAAAGCAGATAAAATCTCTGGCTACTTGCTCTTCAATAGAATTAGCTAATAAGGAATAAGTTCCTGGCAGATCAACCAAGGTATACCTTGTATTCTTGTATGTGAACTTACCTGTAGCATTGGTAACGGTTTTGCCGGCCCAATTTCCTGTGTGCTGATTCATGCCTGTTAGGCTATTAAAGACTGTACTTTTACCAGTGTTAGGATTACCTGCCAGTGCGACTATAAAATCATCGGAGGATTCAGATTTTGTTTCAATTATTCCGTTTAAAGCATTTATCCCCGTAGATTGTTTTGACAAACCCATTCATTAATCCTCCTCTATCCCAGTTGTTGAATTGATTCAACAAGAATTTTAGACGCTTCTTCCGAACGAAGGGCTATTACAGCTCCCCTAATTTCATATGCGATGGGGTCCCCCGCAGGACTTTTTCTCAATGATTCAACAGTTGTATCGTTTATCAAACCTAAATCTAACATTCTTCTACGAGCACTTCCGTCCGCAGTAAGTTTTCTGACTTTGCCGAAGAAGCCTATGGGTAACTGATTTAATGGAATTAAATATTTGTTCACAGAAAAAACTCCTTTCGAATAATTATTTTTCAATTCTAGGCATAAGTTAGTCATAGGAAACTTTATTTGCCGTGTCTAATAATTAAGATATGAGGCTTCTATGTTTTTGTTACAAAAAACATTCTGAAAAAGGAAGGGGAGGAGTAGGCTTGAAAAAAGAGATGGAATTTCACACAGTGCGTGGATATCAAATGCTAAATGCGGAGAATAAGGTATTGACATCCAGCATGGAAGATTATTTGGAAATGATTTACCGTATTTGCTTAGGAGAAGGATATGTTAGGGTTAATCAATTGGCAGAGAGATTAAATGTTCGTCCATCATCAACTACTAAGGTAGTGCTTAAGTTAAAGGAATTGGGTTTGGTAGGGTATCAAAAATATGGAATTATACAGCCTACAAGAGAGGGAAAGGTTATAGGAGAGTTTCTGTTAGAAAGACATAAAATTATTGAAGAATTTTTAAAAAATCTTGGAATAGAAGATACCAGGCTTAAGGATACAGAAATGATAGAACATGATGTGAGCCTGAGCACTCTACAAAATATATACATTTTAAATGCATTTTTGTCAGAAAATCTCGACGTAAAAGAGAGGTATGAGATTTTTAAGATAAAATTCAATGAGAAACCTATCTTAGTACAACTAATACAAAGGTAGAACTTTCCTAATAATATAAAAAATAAAGCTGTGCTTAAATGATTTGTTTTATCATTTAAGACAGCTTTTATCATTAAAATTTATCTCAGCGGCGTTACTAATACTCCCGCTTCTATAAGCGGGAGATAAGTGCCGCCAAGCTT
>JAGXRU010000133.1 GCA_018335765.1 Alkaliphilus sp. | reverse complement strand
AGATCTTTGCTAAAATCGAAATTTTCACCTTTTTGGTAATAATTCAAAACTTCAGGTTCTAGTATATAAATACCCGTATTTATGGTATCGCTGAATACCTCTCCCCAACTCGGCTTTTCAAGGAATCGAATGATTCTACCACTTTCATCTGTAATAACAACACCATATTCTACAGGAACTGGTTCTTTTTTTAATACAAGAGTCGCTCTTGATTTTTTCATTTTATGATATTTCAAAGCTTGATTTATATCTAAATCAGTTAAGGCATCACCGCTAATTACAATAAATGTATCCTCAAGAAATTCCTCTGCGTTCTTTACACTTCCACCAGTTCCAAGCGGTACTTCCTCATTAAAATACTTTAGATGAACTCCCCATTTCTCTCCATCTGCAAAATAATCAGTAATAACGGTAGGCAAATATGCCATGGTGACAGCGATATCCCTTATTCCATATTTCTTTAATAATTTAATGCTATATTCCATTACAGGTTTATTTAGAATCGGAACCATTGGTTTTGGTATTCCACATGTAAGAGGTCTTAACCTTGTTCCTTTTCCGCCTGCCATTATTAGAGCTTTAATACGGATCACTCCTTTTACTTCATAGAAATTATGCAAATAATATATCTACCTAAAAGATTTATCATTATTTTGTGGAGTTAACTAGATAATATTCATTCAATAACGTTTCCATGGAATCAGCCATTCTCAGTATTTTTTCCTTCGTTTATTACCCCAAAACGCAAAAAACTAAGAGTCTTGTCGATCGACATGACTCTTAGTTTTAAATATCTCAAACATAACTTTAACTCTTAGAATAACCACTCTCCCATAAGTGAACCTACCAATCCAACTACCGTTTCAGATGTCTGGTTTTTATTGTCTAATATTGGATTAATCTCAACAAATTCGGCACTAACAACATTTGCCTTAAGAGATATCATTTCTAATGCTAGATGACTTTCTCTGTAAGTAAGTCCTCCTGGAACTCTTGTTCCAGTTCCTGGCGCATAAACAGGATCCATACTATCCATGTCAAAGCTTACATGAATGCCATCAGTACCATCAGAAGCAATTACAATGGCTCTTTCAATAACCTCAGGCATACCCAAGCGGTCAATTTCATGCATTGTAAACACAGTAATCCCAAGTTCTTTCAAAACTTTCCTTTCTCCTTGGTCTAAATCTCGACTTCCAATAAATACAATTTTCTTCGCATCAAGATTATTTTTAGGACTTCCGATCGAAATTAGTTTTTCATGCCCCATGCCAAGACTTACCGCAACAGGCATACCATGGATATTTCCAGTTGGAGATGTGTCTTCAGTATTGATATCACCATGTGCATCAAACCATATCACACCTAGGTTCTTTTTGTGCTGAAGAACACCAGCAATCGTGCCAATAGCAATACTATGATCTCCCCCAAGTACAAGAGGGAATCGATCTTCATTCATAATATCATTCACGGTTTTGCAAAGTTCGGAATTCACTCTAACCACTTCATTTAAGTTTTTTAGTTTTGTAGAATCTGAAAATACGCTTCCTGGCACTTCAGCCATGATATCACCGCGATCCTCCACATCATATCCAATATTTTTTAATCTGCTGACAATACCTGCTTGCCTTATTGCGGCCGGACCAAGACAAACTCCTGAGGTGCCTGCCCCTAAGTCTATTGCAACACCAATAATAGATATTTTTTTATTTATGCTAGGTTTCATGAGATCTTTCCTCCATAGTCAATATTAAGTCTTTTTAAATAGTTTGAGTCTCTCTACCAAAGTATTTCCTTATTTCAAAATCAAAATTTATATTCTAACCCTTAGGTCAAAAAAAAAATTTCATGTCGACGCAGAAGAATAGTTTTTCATAATCTCTAACCACTTTCCGTGTATTATTGTACCATATTTATATTTCGGCATCAATAATTTAACTCAGTATATTGCATAAACTCACCCTGTGCAAATTTATTCTTTTGATTTTAACACACAATCTTAAAAAGTGATTTATCAGGTCAATCTAGTTAGTAGGTTTTGATGATACAAGCTTGGGGCCATTCCCTTAACTTTAGAAAAAGCCTTGGAAAAAGTCAGTCCGTCAGTATAACCTACGGAACGGGCAATATCTCCTAAGGTTAAAAGGGGATTATGCATCAGTTCTATAGCTCTATTGATTCTGTAATCAATTAAAAACTGCTGAGGAGATTTAGACAGAAGTTCCTTAAATAAATGGCACAAATAGCTCCTGTCAAGGCCGATATGATGTGCCAGTTCTGCGATAGTTATTTTCCTGGAGTAATTCATTTCTATATATCGTATAGCTGCTTGAACATAATCTTCCTTACGCTCTCTTCTTACAGATTGTACCAAGGTGTAGGTATTGATTTCGATAAGCTCCGAGAGAAGGGTGTACAGTATTCCGAGCAGTCTTAGTTCCCGTCCTATTTTTAATTCTTGGGTTTTTAACATTTCTTCAAAACAATGAATAATATAGTCCTCGCTTTCAGGCGTTAAAATAGGTGTTTTTTGTGTAAGTCCTGCAGCTTCTAAATAGCCCGCAGCTCTTAGTCCGTGAAAACCAGCCCAAACGTATGTCCAAGGATCATTCATATCAGCTTCATAGAATGTAATGGCATCAGGAGAGATTAGAAAACCTTGGCCCTTTCCTAAATTATAGATTTTGTTATTCGCATGAAAATAACCTTTGCCACTTAAGATATAATGGATCAGAAAATGATCTCTTACGGCAGGACCGAAAGCATGAGAGGGCTCACAGGCTTCATAACCACATTGATACATCATGAGATCAGTTAAGTTTAGTTGTTTAACTTCTAAATGCAAAGGCATAGCATTCCCCTTCTCAAAAGATTTGATAGCATTATATCACATTTGGACATATAGAAGCTACATCTATCCATTTAACTTTTGGGATAAATCACATAAGATAACATTAAATCATCAAATATTATAAAGTTGAATTAAAGGAGAGAGAAAATATGTCAAAAATTTGTTTTTTAGGAGCTGGCAGTACTATTTTTGCTAAGAACGTTTTAGGAGACTGCATCTATACTGAAGATATTAAAGACCTGAATATTGTTCTGCATGATATTGATGAAAAAAGGTTGGAAGAATCAAGAGCTCTTATAAGTCATATTATTAAAACTTCAGGACGCAGTGATGTTACACTATCTTGTAATTTAAACAGAAAAGAAGCCCTAAGAGGTGCTAGCTATGTCGTCAACGCCGTACAAGTAGGAGGATATGATCCTTGCACGATCACTGATTTTGAAATACCTAAAAAGTATGGTCTAAGACAAACAATAGCAGACACATTAGGTATAGGTGGGATATTTAGAGCACTACGTACTATACCGGTTATGAAAGCTTTTGCGGATGACATGGAAGAAGTCTGCCCGGATGCGTTGCTTTTAAACTATACGAATCCTATGGCAATGCTTACAGGGTACATGCAAATCCATACTTCTATTAAGACGATAGGTCTTTGCCATAGCGTCCAAGACTGTGCAGCTAGACTCTTAAAAGATGTAGATATGACAAAGTACATAGATAAGTGTAAATGGGAAATCGCAGGTATTAATCATCAAGCGTGGCTTCTCAAAATAACGGATCTTGAAGGAAATGATTTATATCCAGAAATTAAAAACCGAGCCTTATCAAGTGATATGAATGAGTTTAAAAACACCGATCTTGTACGACTGGATATGATGGATAAGTTTGGCTACTATATCACTGAATCCTCGGAGCATCTCAGTGAATATACCCCATGGTATATTAAATCTAATTATCCTGATCTTATAGAAAAGTTTAATATTCCACTGGATGAGTATCCAAGGCGATGTGTAGAGCAAATAGAAGAATGGGCTAAGGTACAAGAAAAGCTTCTGAATGACCCTCAAATTGAACATGAAAAAACTTATGAATTTGCTTCTTATATTATAAAAGCCATGGAAACCGACATACCTTTTAGAGTACATGGCAATGTTTTAAATACTGGGCTTATCACTAACTTGCCCCAAAATGCCTGTGTAGAAGTTCCTTGTCTTATTGATAGAAATGGGGTTAACCCTTGTTTTGTAGGGGAGTTGCCAGAGCAGTGTGCAGCCATTAACAGAACCAATATCAATGTACAGCTTCTTACTATCAAAGCGGCAGCAACGCTTGAAAAGAAATATATCTATATGGCTGCCATGCTAGATCCCCATACTGCAGCAGAGCTTTCTATGGACGACATCATCCATATGTGTGACGACTTAATAGAAGCTCATGGAGACTGGCTGCCTAAATATCACTAATAAGCTGTACTACATATCTTTAGTAGCTTCAATAAAAATGTGACAGAGTTAAATTTGCGACTGTCACATTTTTATATTTTAACGTCTTTTCCACTCCAAACCCATACAAGTGCAAATCCAATGAAAAAGACCTTGTTAAAATATCAATAGGCTCTCTCACCACAAAATTATTTAAAAATCTACAAGAGCTTCTTGAGTGCCTTTTGGCTTGCCTCTAAGGTTTTATCAATATCTTCTCTTGTATGCGCCACAGATATGAAAGCAGCTTCGAATTGTGAAGGAGCCAAATATATTCCCTGTTTAAGCATTTCTTCAAAATATTTAGAAAAACGCTTTGTATCACTGGTCATGGCAGATTTAAGGTCAACCACCTCTGTTTCTGTAAAGAACATGCACATCATGGAGCCTACACGATTAAATGAAGCACCTATCCCGAGAGACTTCGTTTGTTCTTTAAGTCCTTCCTCTAAAAGTTTTGCTTTCTCTTCTAATTGAAGATAAATTTCAGGATGATCTTTAAGCTTTTTTAGTGTTACCAATCCAGCAGTCATTGCTAAAGGATTTCCTGACAGAGTGCCTGCTTGATAAATTGGTCCTAATGGTGCCATTTTTTCCATTATTTCCCTCTTACCTCCGTAGGCTCCAACAGGTAATCCTCCTCCAATTATTTTTCCGAAGGTTGTAATATCTGGCTTAACATTATATATTTCCTGTCCACCGCCATAGGAAATGCGAAAGCCTGTCATAACCTCATCTATTATTAGTAGTGTGCCATACTGCTTTGTAATCGTTCTAAGAAGTTTCATAAATTCAATATCCGCTGGGACGACCCCCATATTTCCAGCCACAGGTTCAATGATCACTCCAGCGATACTATGTCCCCATAGTTCAAATATCCTTTTAATTTCATCCTTATCATTATAAGTAGCCGTAATGGTGTGCTTAGCAATACCTTCTGGAACACCCGGACTATCCGGCACTCCATGAGTTAGCGCTCCTGACCCAGCCTTTATCAACAAGCTGTCGGAATGACCATGATAGTTTCCCTCGAATTTCACGATTAAATCTCTACCTGTATAGCCTCTTGCAAGCCTTAAAGCACTCATAGTAGCTTCTGTTCCTGAGTTTACCATCCGGACCATCTCTACTGATGGAAATGCCTCACATATCATTTTAGCTAGGTCTGTTTCGATTCTTGTGGGAGCACCATAGCTAGTGCCCCTATCCACTGCATCCTTCAAAGCTTTTGTAACATCCTCATGAGCATGTCCCAAAATCAAAGGACCCCATGAACCAACGTAATCTATGTATTCATTACCATCTTCATCTATTATTTTGCTTCCTTTTCCCATAGTTATGAAAGGAGGCTCCACCGATACAGATCGAAAAGCACGAACAGGACTATTAACACCACCTGGGATATATTTTTTGGCTTCCTCAAATAGACTTCTTGACTTCTCTAAAATCATTCTATTTTCCTCCCTTTATCCATTTTGCCACATCTTTGGCATGGTAAGAAATGATAATATCAGCACCTGCTCTCTTCATTCCAGTAAGTATTTCAAGAACAATTTTTTGTTCATCTATCAGCCCTTTTTCAGATGCAGTTTTTATCATGGCATATTCACCACTCACATTATAAGCAGCGACAGGTACATTGTAATTATACTTCACCCTTTGAACCACATCAAGATAAGCCAGAGCGGGCTTAATCATGACAATATCTGCACCCTCATCCAAATCCAATTCAACTTCTCTAAGAGCTTCATCACTGTTGGCTGGATCCATTTGATAGGTTTTTCTATCTCCAAAACCTGGAGCTGAGTTGGCAGCAGCTCTAAATGGTCCATAGAACGCCGATGCATATTTTGCACTATAGGCTATTATAGAAACATTGCTAAAACCATTTTTGTCTAATAAACTTCTGATTGAACTAATTCTTCCATCCATCATGTCAGAGGGAGCCACCATATCCGCCCCAGCCCTAGCATGAGATAGTGCAATTTTCGCAATATAATCTAAGGTTTTGTCATTATCGACATATTCACCATATAATACGCCACAATGGCCATGATCAGTATATTGACACATACATATATCAGTAATGACTAACATTTCCTTATTTATCCTCTTTATCTCTTTTAAGGCCCTTTGTACTATTCCGGTGTCACGATAAGCTTCACTAGCTAAAGAATCCTTCATATTTGGCAAACCAAATAATAGAATGGCTTGAATACCCAATCTAGAAATTTCATTTATCTCATCTTCAAGCTTATCCAATGAGTAATGATATTGACCCTTAAGGCTGGATATTTCATTCTTCACTCCTTCGCCTTCAATTACAAATAATGGATATACTAGATCGTCAATATTTAATGTGGTTTCCCTTACCATGCTTCTTATAGCAGAATTATGCCTTAACCTTCTTGGTCTCTTAATCATTGGTTTTTATCTCCCCTTTTATCACATGTTTTACTATGGCACTAACAAGCCCATCAATAGTATAATCTTCAGCTAGGATGTCA
The DNA here is from genome assembly GCA_018335765.1 of Alkaliphilus sp. Classification (GTDB taxonomy): domain Bacteria; phylum Bacillota; class Clostridia; order Peptostreptococcales; family Thermotaleaceae; genus JAGXRU01. The sequence continues at coordinate 3,071 of JAGXRU010000133.1, read as the reverse complement.
ATTTTGAGTCCGGCTTTATGAGCTGTTTCTTCTGTGACTGGTCCTATAGCAGCGAACTTTATACCTGATAGATCTGGCAAATTATCTTTCCCTAAAATTTGAATAAAATTATTTACCGTAGAAGAACTGGTAAATGTTATGATATCTATATTGTTTTCAAGGTTTTTTTGAAGCTGGTCTCTACTTTGTTTCGATATAACTGTCTTATATACATGAATGTCATCAATTTCTGCACCAAGCTTATTTAATTCATCTACTAGTATCGTACCGCCTATATCGGCCCTAGGCAGCAGAACTCTATCTCCTATCATAATTTTATTTTTTAATCCTTCTACCAATTCCTCCGCTTTAAAAACTTCTGGAACATATTCAATATTAAAACCCATATCTTCCAATGTTTTAGCCGTGACAGAACCGATCGCACATATCCTTGCATTATATAGTAATCTTATATCAAAATCCAATTTTTTCAAACGATTGAAAAATGAATTTACTCCATTAACGCTGGTAAAAATAATCCATTGATACTTTTCAATCTCACCCAAAGCGCCATCGATTTCATCGAAGCTGTCGGGCTGTACTATTTGGATTGTTGGAAACTCAATTACTTCTCCACCTAATTCTTCGATTTTTTGGGTTAAGCTACTGACCTGTTGTCTGGTTCTCGTTACTAGTATTCGTTTACCAAATAATGGTTTATTTTCAAACCAAGATAAAGTTTCAGAAAGCCCAACCACATCACCAACTACGACAACAGAAGGGTTTGTTATCCTTTGTTCAATTAGTATTTCATGAATGTTTTTAAGGGTACCAAATACTTTTCTCTGCCTAGAGGTTGTTCCATTCATTATGACGGCTACAGGTCTGTCTTCGGGTTGGCCATGAAGAATTAAACTGCTGCAGATTTCTTTAAGATTTTGAATACCCATAAGAAACACCAATGTTCCTTCAAGTTTGGCTAGAACCTGATAATTCAGGTTGGTGTCATCTTTTTCAGGGTCTTCATGACCAGTAATGATGTGTAAGGACGAGCTTGTTTTTCTATGGGTTACAGGAATTCCAGCATATGCTGGTACAGCAATGGCTGAAGTCACACCTGGAATAATTTCGAAATATATTCCTGCCTCTTTCAAGGCTAAAGCTTCTTCGCTGCCTCTTCCAAAGACAAAAGGATCCCCACCCTTAAGCCTTACTATGGTTTTTCCCTCTAATGCTTTTTTTACCAGAAGTTTATTGATTTCCTCCTGAGAATAAGCATGATTATCCGGAGATTTTCCTACAAAAATCAATTCCGCATCTTCACTCGCAAAACTTAATAGCTTATCACTGACCAACCTATCATATAATAGCACATCCGCCTTCTTAATGCATTCCATTCCTTTTAAAGTAATGAGCTTATAGTCACCTGGACCAGCTCCAATTAAATATGCAATTCCTTTATTCAATTTAATCACCTATCCTTAATTGTTTCAATATTTCTTTTCCGCCTCTGTTCAAAGTCACTTCCGCCATTTTCCTACCTAATCGTTCCCACTGTTTTTTTTCATCTTCATCGCTTAACGTAATGATTTTATTGCCATCAGGGGAAGCAAGAACAGTTTTCATTATTAGCTTGTCTTCATCTATATATGCATAAGCTCCAAATGGTATATGGCACCCGCCCTTAAGCTCTCTCATAAATGTTCTTTCCGCTTTCACAGCCAGTTCTACATCTTCATTATTTAATAGATCCACCAAATCTTTCATGAATGCATCATTTTTGCGTATTTGAATACCTAGAGCTCCCTGTCCAACTGCAGGAACACATATACGATCACTAATGTACTCAGTTATTTTATAGGCCCATCCCAGCCTGATTATTCCAGCAGCTGCCAATATCACTCCATCTAATCCCAATTCTTCCATTTTTCCTACTCTTGTGGCAACATTTCCTCTAATAGGCTCTATTATAAAATCCGGTCTAAATGCCAATAGTTGAGATGCTCTCCTTAAACTGCTGGTTCCGAGTTTGGCTCCCCTTGGCAACTTTTGCAAGCTTAAACCTTCTCTGGAGATTAACACATCACGTGGATCTTCCCTATGGGTTATGGCGCCAATTGTCAACTTCTCCACCATCTCAGTCGGAACATCCTTCATGCTGTGAACAGCAAAGTCTATATCCTCACCAACCAGAGCTGCTTCAATTTCCTTGACGAATAGTCCTTTGTCCCCAATTTTATTTAGTGCTTTATCCAGTATTTTATCTCCCATGGTCTTTATTTCTGTTATTTCATAGGTATGCTGAGGAAATTTATCCTTCAATTGATCTATAACCCATCTGGTTTGAATTAAAGCCAAGGCACTGGCTCTTGATCCAACCTTGATAATTCTTTCTCCCATTTAGCCTCACCTTTTCACCATTATTATTTAATAAATCGAAACAAATAATCTATATTGAACAAATATTTGTTAATTTTCTTTTTCATCGGTGTAAATTTTGAAAAGTGTCTCTCTAATATCAATTTTTTCTCCTATTTTAATTCTATCCATAACATCGCTATAAACTATTTTTTCTAGTATTTTTTTTCTCTTCTCGATGGCACAAACCTCATTCAGCACAACATTTCTTAACTCTGCCAAAACATTAATATATTCTTCACTTATATCTTTCAAAAGTTCCTCTATATCTTCCTTTATCTTTCTGCAAAGCATTGGACTTTTTCCATTCGTTGAAATAGACACTGTAATATCACCTTTTTTTATGTAGGCTGGAGCTATGAATTCAGACATATTCGGCACATCAACTACATTAATTAGGTTTTTTTCTTCTTTAGACTCTTCTAAACATTCCTTATTCACCACAGAATCACCTACTGCTACATAAACCAGATAAAAGTCCTTTAAATCTCCCCTTAAATATATTCTATTGATAAAATATATTTTTTTTTCTTCATAAAGTAATGTTAACCTTTCCGTAAGCTTTGGACTAATGACTGTAACTTCGGCGTGATACTCCAAAAGAGAACAAACTTTCCTTTCTGCCACTGGTCCACCGCCAATTACCACACATTTTTTCCCGCTAATATCAAGCA
>JAGXRU010000132.1 GCA_018335765.1 Alkaliphilus sp. | reverse complement strand
TTTGGATTTTTGAAATCTGCACAAGATAAGAAATTATTAGTCAATGAGGAACAAATAGAAATCACAAAAGCGACTTATCTCAATGCTCCAATAGCTGGGTGGTGGTATCCTCAGGTCAACGCAGGTGATTTCGTTGATATTGGAGATATATTAGGCACAATTTGTGATGATTTTGGTGAATGCCTTCTAACCCTTGAAGCTAAGGATACAGGAACCATCCTATATATGACAAGAACCTTAGCATTAAAAAAGGGCGAAGCTTTAATTGCTCAAAGCACTTAATAGGGCTTTTGAAGCTGGATTTCTAACCTCAAACCTGTTTTGTTTGGCATATCACCATCAAAGCCAACTGTTAATAATTCATCAGACACAGCGTCTCTCAATTCGTTACCTAAATCCTCATCTACTTCAACAATTTCTTTTGTTTCAATTACCTCTAATAAATCAGGTCTATGTTTAATTAAACAGCTTTTTAGCAAATTCAAACTTTCTTTTGATAACATTATCATAAAATTGCCTCACCCTTTCTCAAGGTAGCTTTTGACATTTTACCGCTGAATCTTACTATCTATGAAAATCTCATATCAATGTATAACTGAATTAAGATGTAACCCGCCTCTATAGGCGGCGGGTTACATCTTAATGTTGAGTATTGTCGATGAATTTTGGTGATTGTCTTTACTTTGATTGTTGTCAAGAAAGAATATTGTTTATACTGTTTACACAAAATTATTTATAGGCTTCTTTTATATTTTAAAAAACCTTGTTTTTTCAACTAATTTTTGCATGTTTTTTTCTATTATGTCCATTGTAGCTGACAGTTCTTGAGTTGATGCCATTTGTTGCTGTGTCGTAGATGCAAATGTTGATATACTTTCTAATATTATTGTACTCTTATCCTCAATAGATTTGATATCTTCACCTGTTTTTGAATTTGATTCGCCCAATTCTTTGAATAGGTCAATTAATTGCACAGCAATAGTTTTAATATCTTCTGAGAACTTCATGTTATAGTCAATAGTACTTTTTGTATCTTCTATTAGGTTCATGCTCTTAGACATTTCCGCTACATTGCTATCAGAAGCTTTCTGCATAGTGCTTATTTGAACCTCGATAGTTTCCGTTATTTGCTGTATCTCCTCAACAGAGGAGCTGGTTTGGTCTGCAAGCTTTTTAATTTCCTGTGCGACAACTGCAAATCCACGTCCCGCTTCTCCTGCTCTGGCGGACTCAATTGCTGCGTTTAGTGCCAGTAAATTTATCTGTTGAAATATCTGTGATATTACTTTTGTAATGGCTGTTATCTTTGAAGAATTTTCAGATAATTCCGTGCTTATGGTTGCAAGCTCTATAGTTTTTGTTTTCGAATTTTGCATTTGTCCTATTGTTTTATGAATCTTTTCGCTACACTCAACAGATGTTGTGTAGAGTGTATTGGCATCTGATCCCATTTCCGCTACAATCTTTGAGGTACCACTCATTTTAGCAAGAGCATTATTAACATTAATAACTCCTTGTGATACAAACCTATTTGTATCCTCAACAGTGCTAACTATTTTTTGTGTTTCTTCTGCAATTAACGATGCTCCATTTGCCGTTTGTTCAGTGGCTTCTTTGATGCTTGCTAATGCAGCTCCTATTGAACTTGAAATATTAAATATGGCTAAAATGACCTCTCGAACACGATCGATTGCCTCTTTTAAATTTTTCCACATTATTCCAACTTCGTATTTCGCCTTAATAGATGAACCATGAAGATTCAAATCACCGGCTGAAAGGTTTGTAACAACAACACCTATTTTCTTTATTGGTTTTATCAAAACCATAAGGATGTATATTATAAGCATCCAGAACATCAATATGCTAGGAATAGAAGATGCCAAAGTCATAATTGTCGATTGCCTAGATGAGTTCTCTAGTTGGTTTACTAACTCATCAGAGATTAGTTTGTACTCGTTCGTTATATTCTTTAGATCTTCGATGACAGCATTTGCGGCTGGATGGTACTCCGTCAGCAGAACTCTTATTCCTTCAGCACTATCTCCTGCATCAGAAGCCGAGAGTATTTTTCCCCCTACAGTATAGAAAATTTGAATATTATCCTTTAATTCCAATATTATATTTTCGATATTAGAATTAGGTGCTACCTTCTCCAGATTTTCAATATGTGTGTTTAAGACAGAAATGTTTTCAACGATTTTTTGTTTATATATATCTCTCCTGTCAAAGTCTATTAGCAAATCTCGTAGGTCTACAAGAATAGTCTTGAAAATCAAATTAATTTCCGTAAGATGTTGAAGTGCATTTTTGTTATCGCTCATTGCTTGTGTGATCAATTCGTTTGTTTGCATAGTTGTTCTAATGCGTATAGCTACTATGCTTGCAAAAAATATTGAAATAAGTAAAGCAATAATTACAAGTCTTTTTTGGATTGTGCTGCCATTTTTCATTTTCTATTCTCCTCGTTTTTCAATTTACTTTTGACATTTTACCGCTGAACCTTACTGTCTATGAAAATCTCACATCAATGTACAAGTTTATCGCATATTACTCAGAAAATCTATACTTTTATTTGAAAATATGTTTTTGACAACATATGACAGACATATTCTTATGGGGATATTTACTTCATCCCTTGGGAAGCTATATGAGAAGTAATAAAAATACTTCCTTGGTGACGTTTTTGTGACGGAAAACAATTATAATCATAAGGGAACAGATGAAAATTTGAAGGGAGCGGATAAGTATGACAGTTAAAGTACCTAGCGATATAGAAATCGCACAACAGGCAAAGATGAAAACGGTATCAGCCATAGCAGGAGAGTGGGGTATATTAGAGGATGAGCTGGAGCTTTACGGAAAGTATAAAGCGAAAATATCCTTAGATATCTTCGACAGATTAAAGGACAAGCCCGACGGAAAATTGATTTTGGTAACTGCTATCAATCCAACACCGGCAGGAGAAGGAAAATCGACAACAACTGTTGGGTTAGGACAAGCCTTAAATAAAATCGGCAAAAAAACAGTTATCGCTCTTAGGGAACCATCTTTAGGACCGGTTTTTGGAGTGAAGGGCGGAGCCGCTGGCGGTGGTTATGCTCAAGTTGTTCCCATGGAGGATATCAACCTTCATTTTACAGGTGATATGCACGCCATTACCACAGCGAACAATCTGCTCTCAGCCGCTATAGATAATCATATCAATTATGGCAACAGCTTGGGAATAGACCCAAGACAAATTGTTTGGAAGCGTGTCTTAGATATGAATGATAGAGCGCTTAGAGAAGTAATTGTAGCTCTTGGCGGAAAAGGCAATGGCTATGTAAGACAAGATGGATTCATGATCACAGTAGCATCAGAGGTTATGGCAGCCTTATGCCTTGCAAACAGCCTAATGGATTTGAAAGAGAGATTTGGAAGAATGATTATCGCCTACAATAATGAAGGCAAGCCTGTAACAGCAGCTGATTTGAATGTTCATGGAGCTATGGCAGTAGTTATGAAGGATGCAATAAAGCCTAATTTAGTTCAGACATTAGAAAACACTCCGGCATTGATTCATGGAGGCCCATTTGCAAATATCGCCCATGGCTGCAACAGCATTATGGCAACAAAGCTTGGCTTAAAGCTTGGCGAGTATCTTGTTACCGAAGCCGGTTTCGGAGCAGACCTTGGAGCAGAGAAGTTTTTGGACATCAAGTGCAGATATGGCAATCTTAAGCCGGCTGCAGTTGTTATAGTGGCAACTATAAGGGCTTTAAAAATGCATGGCGGCGTGAAGAAAGCTGAACTGGGGGCAGAAAATCTGCAGGCTTTAGATAAGGGTTTTGCAAACCTATCCAAGCAGGTTCAAAACATCAGAATATTTGGATTGCCTGTTATGGTGGCTGTAAATAGATTTGCAAATGACACAGAGGCTGAAATTGAATTATTGATTAATAAATGCAAGGAATTTGGCGTAGATGTGGCATTAAATGAAGTATGGTCAAAGGGTGGCGAAGGTGGCGAAGATATGGCTCGCACCCTAGTAAATATGGTTGAGAATCAAGAAGCCGATTATCGCCCATTATATAATATCGAAGCGTCTATACTGGAAAAGGTCAATACAATAGTAAAAGAAATTTATGGTGGAGAAAGAGCAGTTTTTAGCGGAAAGGCACTTAAGGAAATTAAGCGTCTGGAAGAGCTTGGTCTTGACAAACTGCCAATTTGCATGGCGAAAACACAATACTCTCTATCGGATAATCCAGAGTTGCTAGGTGCGCCAAAGGGCTTTGAAGTAACAGTTAAGGAAGTGAGAGTATCAGCAGGAGCAGGCTTTATCGTATGCTTAACCGGTGAAGTCATGATTATGCCCGGACTGCCGAGGGTACCTTCCGCAGAAAAAATTGATATAGATGAAGCAGGGGTTATCACCGGACTATTTTAACAAATAAAGGAGGAAAAGAAATGATTTCTAACCATGATATTGAGCAAGCTATGACTATTAAGCTAGACAATGATCTGCCAACCTACCCCCAATTTTTAGAGGGAATCAGAAGAGTGCCTGACAGGGGATTTAAGCTTACCAAGGCACAGACTGAAACAGCCTTAAAAAATGCCCTTCGCTATATTCCGGAGGAATTTCACGAGCAGATGGCTCCGGAGTTTTTGCAGGAGCTTCTGACTAGGGGAAGAATCTATGGATATAGATATAGACCTGATGGAGATCTGGTGGCAAAACCCATTTATGAATACATTGGAAACTGCGTAGAAGGGAAGGCTTTCCAAGTAATGATAGATAACAATCTATGCTTTGATATTGCCCTATACCCTTATGAGCTTGTGACTTATGGTGAGACAGGGAAGGTATGCCAAAACTGGATGCAGTACAGATTAATCAAAAAATATTTACAAGCTATGACCAATGAACAGACGCTGGTTATCGAATCCGGTCATCCCTTAGGCTTGTTTAAATCAAAGCCTGAAGCGCCAAGGGTGATAATAACAAACGCATTGATGGTCGGTATGTTTGACAATGCTAAGGATTTAGATATCGCAGAGCAGATGGGTGTTGCAAGCTATGGGCAGATGACTGCGGGAGGTTGGATGTATATTGGACCTCAGGGCATTGTTCACGGAACCTTTAATACATTGTTAAATGCTGGAAGAAAAATACTAGGAATTCCCGAGCATGAGGATTTAAAGGGTGTGCTTTTTGTAACCTCAGGTCTTGGGGGCATGAGCGGGGCACAGCCTAAGGCTGTTGAGATAGCCAATGGAGTGGGAATAGTTGCGGAAGTAGATTATTCAAGAATACAAACCAGACATAAACAGGGCTGGGTTCAAAAGGTTACTGCCGACAAAAAGGAAGCCTTTGACATAGCCAAGGAATATGTGGATAAGAAAGAACCAATATCAATTGCCTATCATGGGAATATTGTCGACCTCCTGGAATACGCATTGGAAAATAATATAAAAATACCTTTGTTGTCTGATCAGACCTCATGTCATGCAGTTTATGAGGGGGGCTACTGTCCTCAAGGATTAACCTTTGAGCAAAGAACGGAAATGCTCAAAAGTGACAGACAGCAGTTTGTTATGCTCGTGGATCAAACACTGAAGCGTCACTTTGAGGTGATCAAAGCTCTGGTGGAAAGTGGAACCTATTTCTTTGACTATGGCAATGCCTTCATGAAATCCATCTATGATGCAGGGGTTAATGAGATATCAAAAAACGGCATCGATGACAAGGATGGATTTATATGGCCCTCCTATGTTGAGGATATTTTAGGACCTGAACTATTTGACTTTGGATACGGACCATTTAGATGGGTGTGCCTAAGCGGCAAGCATGAGGATCTCATCAAAACTGACAAGGCTGCTATGGAGTGTATTGACCCTGATAGGAGGGGTCAAGACAGGGACAATTACGTTTGGATTCGTGATGCAGAAAAAAATAAGCTCGTGGTAGGGACTCAAGCAAGAATCTTATATCAAGATGCCATGGGAAGAACCAAAATAGCTTTAAAATTCAATGATATGGTTAGAAATGGCGAGGTAGGACCTATCATGTTGGGTAGAGATCATCATGATGTGAGCGGTACAGATTCTCCTTTTAGAGAAACCTCCAATATTAAGGATGGAAGTAATGTCATGGCAGATATGGCAACCCAGTGCTTCGCAGGAAATGCAGCAAGGGGCATGAGTTTAGTTGCTCTGCATAATGGCGGTGGAGTAGGTATTGGCAAGTCCATCAACGGCGGATTTGGAATGGTGCTGGATGGCAGTGAAAGAGTCGATGCTATTCTTAAAACAGCCATGCCATGGGATGTTATGGGTGGAGTTGCGAGAAGGGCTTGGGCTAGAAACGAAAACTCCATATCAACAAGTATTGAATATAACATTGAGAATAAAGACACAGATCATATCACACTGCCTTTTATACCAAAGGAAGAGCTTATAAAGGGATTGGTGGAGAGAGCGTTTAAAAAATAGTTGACGGTTGACGGTTTGCGGTTGACGGTTATTGGTGGGGTAAGTCTCTGGGGTTTTCTAATAAGAACCAAGAGAAAGGCTCTAAAACCGATAACCGACAACCCACAACTGTGCACCGATCTTTATGCGAGAGGTGGAATAAAAAATGAGTGACATTAGAAAAATAATCGAATGTGTCCCTAACTTCAGCGAAGGCAGGGATTTGGATAAAATCGAAAAAATAGTGAATTCTTTCAGAGGGAAAAACGGCGTTAAATTATTGGATTATAATAGAGATGAGGATCATAACAGAGTGGTGGTAACCGTTGTTGGTGAGCCGGAGGCAGTGAAAAATGCAGTGCTTGAGGCTATAGGAGTAGCAATTTTGGTTATTGACATGACAAAGCATGAAGGACAGCATCCTAGAATGGGTGCTGTGGATGTAGTTCCTTTCATACCAATAAAAAATGTGAGCATGACAGAAGCGGTAGAATTGGCAAAGGAGTTGGCAAAGGAAGCATCAGAAAAATATAATTTGCCAATCTTCCTATATGAAAAGGCTGCTGCAAACCCCGGCAGAGAAAACCTTGCCAACGTAAGAAAAGGTGAGTTTGAAGGTATGAACGATAAAATGAAGCAGTCTGAGTGGACTCCTGATTATGGTCCGCAAAGCATTCACCCCACAGCTGGTGTGACTGCGGTGGGAGCAAGAATGCCTCTTGTTGCCTTTAATGTCAATCTTAGCACCAATGATCTTGATGTTGCCAACAAAATAGCGAAAAATGTAAGATTCATGGGTGGTGGCTTGAGATATTGCAAGGCAATCGGAATTGAACTAAAGGATCGTGGCATTGTTCAGGTATCTATGAATATGACGGATTATACAAAGACGGCTCTCTACAGATCCTTTGAGCTTATCAAAATCGAAGCCAAAAGATATGGCGTAAATATTGTCGGAAGTGAAATCATAGGACTGCTTCCCATGGAGGCATTGATTGATACCGCAGTATATTACTTAGGAGTAGAGGACTTCTCAATGGAACAGATACTTGAAACAAGAATGATGGAATAATGCTATGAATAACGGAAACTTGATTATAAAAAATGCTAATGAGTTGGTTACTTGTAGTGGGTTCAAGGCCAAGGTCGGCAAGGAAATGTCTGAGCTGGGTATCATTCCTAATGGAGCTATAGTAATTGAAGATGGGATTATTAAAGCTGTGGGAACCACGGAAGATATTCTGAAAGACCATGATATTAATAACTATAGGGTAATTGACGCTTCAAACAAGGCTGTATTACCAGGATTTGTAGATTCTCACACCCATTTCGTGTTTGGTGGCTATAGAGCGGAGGAGTTTTCTTGGAGACTACGGGGAGACAGCTATATGGAGATCATGGAGCGTGGCGGAGGAATCATTAATTCAGTGAGGGCTACCCGACAAGCTTCAAAAGAAGAGCTGTTCAATGCCGGTAAGAAAAGACTTGATTCCATGCTATCCTTTGGAGTAACCACTGTAGAGGGAAAGAGCGGTTATGGTCTGGATTGTGCAACGGAAATCAAACAATTGGAAGTAATGGACGAGATTAATAAGGCTCATCCCATAGATGTGGTAAAAACCTTTATGGGAGCACATGCGGTGCCAATAGAGTATAAAGGCAGAGCAGATGAATTCATTCAGTTGATCATTGATGAAATGCTTCCTACGATTTCTGAAAAAAAGCTTGCTGAGTTTTGCGACATTTTCTGCGAGAAAAATGTTTTTTCAGTGGAACAATCAAGGAAATTGCTGTCTAAGGCAAAGGAGTTTGGATTAAAACTCAAACTTCATGCAGATGAGATTGTTCAACTTGGCGGTGCAGAGCTGGCAGCAGAATTAGGAGCTGTTTCAGCCGACCATCTGTTGCAGAGTTCAGATTGCGGAATAGAGGATATGGCTAAGGCTGGTGTAGTTGCCACATTGCTTCCTGTGACTGCCTTTAGCCTTAAGGAGCATTATGCCAGGGGAAGATATATGATTGATCAAGGCTGTGCAGTAGCTTTGGCAACAGACTTAAATCCGGGCAGTTGTTTTTCTGAATCTATCCCACTCATGATCGCTTTGGCTACCTTGTATATGAAGCTTACTCCTGAAGAGGCTGTTACAGCCATTACCATAAATGGGGCTGCGGCTGTGGATAGAGCAGATCAAATAGGAAGCCTAGATGTAGGGAAAAAGGGCGATGTAGTTATTCTTGAATTCCCATCCTATAAATTTATGCCCTACCATGTGGGTGTAAATACTGTGGAGAAGGTAGTGAAAAATGGAGTATTGGTTTTTGATAAAGAAATGAGAAACTAATCATTAATTTTACTGTAATAAATCAATAATAGCATTATGTAGGGAACGGTTTGTAACCATACCAAAAGAATAGTATTATGTAGGGAACGGTTTGCAACCGTACCAAAAGGTTAGTATTATGTAGGGAACGGTTTGTAACCGTACCAAAAGAATAGTATTATGTAGGGAACGGTTTGCAACCGTACCAAAAGAATAGTATTATGTAGGGAACGGTTTGTAACCGTACCAAAAGAATAGCATTATGTAGGGAACGGTTTGTAACCGTTCCAAAAGGTTATGTAAATTTGATATGGGTTCTATCTTTTTATTTTTTATAATTATTAATTATCAATTCATAATTATAAATTGCTTTTAATCAAAGGAGGTTTTTAAAATGTTAATAGATATGAACGTCAAGGAATTTTTAGAAAAAACAGCGTCTAACTCCCCCGTTCCGGGCGGTGGTAGCGTAGCAGCACTAAGTGCAGGTGTTGCGGCTGCGCTTGCAGAAATGGTCGCAAACCTGACTGTAGGTAAAAAGGGATATGAGGACGCACAAGAGGAAATGAAGGAAATAGTAATAAAAGGTGCAAACTATAGGAATGAATTTGTTAAGGACATAGACAAGGATTCTGATGCTTTCAATGAAGTAATGGCGGCTTTTAAGCTTCCGAAGGAAACTGATGAAGAAAAGGAAGCAAGAAAAAATGCAATTCAAGCAGGCTCAAAAAATGCCACATTAGTACCCCTGCTAGTGGCAAAGAATGCTTTTGAAATGATGGAAATCATAGAAAAGGTTGTGGAGAAAGGCAATAAAAATGCTGTGACCGATGGAGCTGTGGCAGCCATGATGGCAAGAACAGCGGTACTGTCAGCACTATATAATGTAAAAATCAATCTTGGTTCCATAAAAGATGAATCCTTTGTGGAGGAGGTAACAAAGCAAATGGAAGAATTGGAAGCTAAGGTTGGAGAAGTAGAGAGCAGGATTTTGTCAAAGGTTAAGTTTTAAATAAATAATAATGCGACAGGGGATTGGTAACTGTGCATTTATTTTAAAAAGTAGGCAAGACTAAAAACTATAGGGACGATTGATACCGTCCCTATTATTGTTGTGTGAAAAACTTGGCATATTTCTTGCGTTAAATAATGATAAATCTAATGACAGGGAGGAATATATTATGAAAGAAGTAGTGATAGCCAGTGCAGTAAGAACTCCTGTAGGCAATTTTGGAGGAGCTTTACAGAATGTATCTGCTGCTGATTTAGGAGCGATAGCAATTAAAGCCGCTATTGAAAGAGCTGGTATTAAGCCTGAAGAGGTAGATGAAGTTTTTATGGGGTGTATACTTCAAGCTGGTCTAGGGCAGGGAGTTGCAAGACAGGCTTCGGTGAATGCTGGAATACCAGTGGAAGTGCCGGCAACCACCATTAATATGCTATGTGGTTCAGGGCTTCGTACTGTATCCATGGCAGTGCAGAGTATTGTTGCTGGGGACAATGATATTGTTATTGCCGGGGGAACAGAAAATATGAGTCAAGCACCTTACCTAGTGCCTAAAGCAAGATGGGGGCAAAAAATGGGAGATGGAAAGCTTGTTGATTCTATGGTTTATGACGCATTAACAGATGCTTTTAATCAATATCATATGGGAGTAACAGCAGAAAATTTGGCTGAAAAGTATGGGATTACAAGAGAAGAGCAGGACCGATTTGCTGTTGATAGTCAAAATAAAGCAGAAAAAGCCATGGCAGAAGGCAGGTTCAGAGATGAGATCGTCCCTGTTGAAATTCCACAAAGAAAAGGGAATCCGATAATCATTGATACTGATGAGTATCCTAAAGCTGGCGTTACTATTGAAAAATTAAGTAAGCTTGCACCAGCCTTTAAAAAAGATGGTACTGTTACTGCAGGAAATGCTTCCGGTATCAATGATGGAGCTGCCGCATTAGTGATTATGTCAAAGGAAAAAGCTGAGTCCTTGGGAATTAAGGCACTTGCCACAATAGTGGCCTATGGAAATGCTGGAGTAGAGCCGTCTATTATGGGTATCGGACCTGTACCTGCGATCAAAAAAGCCTTGGAAAAAGCAGGAATGACCATTGGCGAAATTGACCTTGTTGAAGCCAATGAAGCCTTTGCTGTACAGGCTCTGGCGGTAGGAAAGGAAGTAAAATGGGATGCTGAAAAGGTAAATGTGAACGGAGGGGCAATTGCATTAGGTCATCCGGTAGGAGCTAGTGGTGCCAGAATACTAGTTTCTTTATTGCATGAAATGAAGAAAAGAGATTTAAAATATGGCTTGGCAACATTATGTATTGGCGGTGGAATGGGTACGGCAATGATTGTTAAACGATAGAGAAATCATAAGCTAAAAAAGTATCGGAGATGCTTTTTTATGAAAATCCGAAGATAAATTAATAAATTTTTGTCCAGTGACTATGCAATTGGATGGAGTTCTAGTTAATATTGCAGGAATTTCTTTTTTGGCATGAACCTTGCAAACTTAAACTAGCAAATAATACTAGGGAGTGGAGCGTTTGGAAAAAATCTGCGTTATCGGTGGAGGAAGTATGGGTAGTGGTATCGTTGAGGTGTTTGCAAAGGCAGGATATCATGTCATTATTCGAGATGTAAATCAAACAGTTATTGAGAATGCCATAAAAAGGATTGAAAAAAATCTAGAAAGACAAGTTGCTAAAGGAAAACTGGAAATTAAAGAGCAAAACGAGACATTGGCAAGAATTGAGGGGAGTAATGAGATAGAAATACTAAAAAAATGTGATTTGGTAATAGAGGCCATTAGTGAAAATATAGAAATAAAGAAAGATATATTTAAATTTTTAGATGAAAATTGCTCTAGTCAAACGATTTTAGCCACCAACACTTCCTCCTTATCTATTACCGAATTGGCAAATATTAACAAAAGACCTGAAAAAGTCATCGGTATACATTTTTTTAATCCTGCACCGGTGATGAAATTGGTGGAGGTAATCAAAGGTATTCATACTGATCCAAAGGTAAAGGAAGAAATCATGGAATTAGCTGTAAAATTGGGAAAAACTCCTGTAGAAGTAGATGACTCTCCTGGGTTTTTAGTTAACAGAATGCTAGTCCCTATGATTAATGAAGGGATAGGAATTTTGGCAGAGGGTATTGCCAGTAAAGAAGACATAGATACAGCTATGAAATTAGGGGCAAATCATCCAATAGGACCATTGGCTTTAGCAGATTTAATAGGGAATGATGTATGTTTGGCAATAATGGAGGTGTTGTATAAGGAATATGGCGATCCTAAATATAGGGCACATCCTTTGCTTAAAAAAATGGTTAGAGGAAATCTGCTAGGCAGAAAAATAGGTAAAGGATTCTATAATTATAGTTAAGATAAGGGAGGGCTTAAGATGAGATTAAAAAACAAGGTAGCTGTTATTACGGGTGCTGCCCAAGGAATAGGAAGGGCAACAGCATTAAAATTCGCAAAGGAGGGCGCTAAAATAGTTGTAACTGATATGATGTTGGATGCCCTAAATGAGACAATCGAAGAAGTCATGGGACTGGGAGCAGAAGTACTGGCTTATGCTGCAAATGTTGTCAATAAAGATGAAATGGAAAAAGTAGTTGAGGATGTTATCAGCAAATGGAATAAAATCGATATATTGGTCAATAATGCCGGAATAACTGCTGACAATCAATTGCTTAAAATGCCTGAGGAAGATTTTGATAAGGTAATAGCTGTAAACTTGAAGGGTGTATATAATTGTTCACAAGTAGTAGCCAAAGTGATGGCAGAACAGGGCAGCGGTGTTATATTGAACGCATCGTCCATAGTGGGCATCTATGGTAATTTCGGACAAACCAACTATGCCGCTACCAAGTGGGGCGTAATAGGTATGACGAAAACATGGGCAAAGGAGCTAGGGAAAAAAGGAATTAGGGTAAATGCCGTGGCACCAGGATTTATATTGACACCTATGGTAAAAAAGATGCCAGATAAAGTGTTGGACATGATGAGAGACAAGTCTCCGCTAAAAGATCTAGGCTTGCCGGAGGATGTTGCAAATGCTTATGCGTTTTTAGCTTCTGATGAAGCAAGATTTATTACCGGTGCTGTTTTAAGTGTAGATGGCGGAGTTGTTTTATAGTCTTGATTTTGAGCAAATAATAGTGCAACTAGAGTTCAGCATGGGCACTTACTCATCGGTGGAAGTCCGAAACAGGGGCTGGTAGTGCCAACTGTTAGCTTAAGACAAGGGTGTCCACCGTGAGGTGGAATAATCTGAAGGAAGTCGGCGGCAAAGCATTGAACCGAGGTACACGAATCACATTCGAGGCTCATTTAAGTGGATAAGGTTGCAACTCAAACTAAAGTCCAATAACTAAAATATGGAACGATGACACAGAAAAATGCCGTACAGGTTTCTCCGTACGGCATTGCTTACTTTCCGAACAAATTACAATCTGCTCCAAGAGGTCAATTTTCAGTCCACGCTTAATTGCGAGCTTGTAGTCTTTCTTGAATTGCGTAGTGAATTTAACGGTATATTTCGTCATTCTTTAAGGTCTGCGAAAAGCTGATTTAAGTCAGTGTAACCCTTTACAGAGGGGTCTTTCGCAATCCTTTCTGCCTCAAGCATCGCTGCTATGGTGTTCTTGTTTGGCTGATTAAGTGTTACATCAAAAGGCAAACCGCCCTCACGGAGAGATTGACGGACAAAAATGTTAAATGCCGTTGATATATTCATGCCAAGCTCTGCGAAAAGCTCATCTGCTTGCGATTTCAGTTCTGCATCCATGCGAATACTGATGTTGGTTGTATTGCCAGCCATAAAATCAACTCCCTTCTAACTGGTACTTATAGTATATGCCATTTGCACGAAATACACAATACATTGCACGAGAAATTAACAAATATTATTTTAAAAGGGGCGAATACAGCAAAACTCATGAATAACAAAGTCGGTATCAAAATCGACCCCAAACACACCGTTTTAATAAAGATAGGCGATACCCTATCCGACTACTCCATCTGCTACAAAGAGGGCTTGTAGGCGCAGAAAACCCCAAAAATGACACCGAAACAATACGCAAAATCTGCCTATCTACCTCCCTTGGGTACTTGGTAGTGACAAACCCATA
>JAGXRU010000131.1 GCA_018335765.1 Alkaliphilus sp. | reverse complement strand
CCCCATGTTGAGTCTTAACCGGAGCCAGTTTATCCTCTAAATAGTTTATAACCCGATTAACTAATTTTGTTGTAAATAAGGATGTTCTGAGCAAGGGTCTGTTGTATTTCTTCGCTGCATAGAGCAATTCATCATATACCAAAAGATCTCGTGATATTATAAGGCATGGAATTGGATATGAAAAAAGCTCTTCAGCTCTAAGTCTTCTAACCTCAGGTGAAAGGGTATCAAAATAAGTCCATTCCACTTTTCCAATAATCTGCACCCTGTTAAAGGCAAAGTATTCATAAAATCCGGATAACTGCAAGCCCGGTCTGTTTACTTCAATAACATTAACATTTATCTCTTCCTTTTCAGGCCAATGTATAACCTCCAAATCAAGATCCTTTATTAAATCGCTTATGGTTATGAATTCCATTTATTCACCTTCTATTCATGATTTTTTTGCTGAAAAGTACCCATTCAGATCTGTTGCCACTCTTTTGTTCATTCCTTCCACTTCACAAAGCTCCTCTATGGTAGCCTTTTTTATCTTGTCGATGGAACCAAAATGCTTTAATAATTCAGTCCTTCTTTTTTGCCCTATCCCCGAAATATCATCTAGTATTGAATGAACTAAGGTTTTGCCTCTTAGGCTCTTGTGATAGTTGATGGCAAATCGATGGGCTTCATCCTGCACCTTGGCAATAAGCCTAAATACATTTTGGTTCTTTTGTATGTTGAGTTCACACCCCTCATATAGCAGGTCTTTGGTTCTATGTCTGTCATCCTTAACCATACCCGCCACAGGAATACTCAAACCAAGGGCAATCAAAACTTGCTTAACTGCATTGATATGTCCAATTCCACCATCTATGAGCAATAGGTCTGGAAGTTTTGAAAATTTTTCTGCATCTTCAGATATTTCCTTTCCTTTGATGTCTTTTTCTTCCAATCCCTTCCTGAATCTTCTATATACTACCTCTTGCATACTTCCATAATCGTTTGACCCTTCAACAGTCTTTATTTTAAACCTGCGATAATCACTGTATTTCGGCTTGCCATTCTCAAATACTACCATAGATGCCACGGATTGTATACCTTGGGTATTTGAAATGTCAAAGGCTTCTATTCTTGTAGGAGGTAATGCCAAACAAAGGCGTGCCGCTAGTTCTTTAAGTGCTCCCTCACTTTTATCCCTATCGGAAATCAGCTTTTCGCTGAACTGTTTCATTACTTCAACGGCATTTTTATGTACAAGCTCCAACAATGCTTTTTTTTCACCCTTATAAGGCTGTTTAATTGTAACTTTGTGCTCTCTTTTTGCAGATAGCCATGCTTCAATTAACCCTTTTTCTTCCTCTAAAGCCTCCTCAACCAGTATTTCCTTTGGAACAAATGCAGTTCCTGCATAAAATTGTTTTATAAAGGCACTCATAATTTCGCAACGGCTGTCTGTTTCATTAACGCTGACCATATAATACTCTCTACCCATGAGCTTTCCACTGCGTACGAAGAATACCATTACACAAGCATTATTCTTATCTCTTGCCATTGCCATCAAATCTTGATCAACATCAGTGCTAAGAACTACCTTCTGTTTTTCCATTAAGCTGGTCAACGAATTAATTTGATCTCTATATTCAGCCGCTTTTTCAAAATTCATCTCTGATGAAGCATTTTTCATTTTCCTTTCTATTTGTCCGACCAATTCTTGATGCTTTCCTCCCAGGAACATCATTACTTCATCTATCATTGCCATATATACTTCTTTACTTACATTTCCTGTACATGGACCAAGACACTGCCCTATATGAAAATTAAGACAGGGTCTTTCCCTTGATTTTTCAAGATTTCTACTACATGTTCTAAGCGGATAATATTTTTTTAGAATCTCGATGGTGTGATTAACTGCACCAACATTTATATATGGTCCAAAATACTTTGATTTGTCCTTTGTAACAGTTCTTGTTTTTATTATTCTCGGATATGGCTCTGCCATGGTGACTTTTATATAGGGAAACTGCTTGTCATCCATCAACAAAACATTATATTTAGGTCTATGCTTCTTAACGAGGTTGCTTTCCAGCATCAGTGCTTCTATTTCTGAGTCTGTAATAATATATTCAAATTCAGCTATATGATCAATCATAGCTCTGACCTTTGGGTGTTGATTCTTATTGGATTGGAAATACTGCCGAACTCTACTTTTTAAAGAATTGGCCTTACCAATATATATGATTTCCCCAAACTCGTCCTTCATTAAATAGACTCCAGATTTTTCAGGTATTTTCTTCAGTTGTTCAGTTATATCAAACATAATTTTTATCTCTCTCCAGCATTTTTCTTAAAAATTGTCCGGTATACGAATCTGAAATACCTGCAATTTCTTCCGGAGTACCCTGACACACTACCTGACCTCCTCGATCTCCGCCATCCGGACCAAGATCAATTAAGTAATCACTGGTTTTAATCACATCCAGATTGTGTTCTATCACAAGGACAGTATTTCCTCCATCCACCAGACGATTCAGCACTCCTATAAGCTTATGAATATCCGCAATGTGAAGTCCGGTGGTAGGTTCGTCGAGTATATACAGTGTTTTGCCGGTACTTCTCTTGCTTAGCTCCGTAGCTAGCTTAATTCTCTGAGCTTCACCGCCTGACAGCTGTGTTGAAGGTTGTCCTAGCTTTATATATCCTAAACCTACCTCAAATAAGGTCTCAAGTTTTTTATTGATGCCCGGTATATTCTGAAAAAATGGCAGTGTTTCCTCCACAGTCATATCCAAAACGTCTGATATAGATTTGCCCTTATATTTCACCTCCAGGGTTTCCCTATTATATCTCTTTCCCTTACATATATCACAGGGAACATACACATCCGGTAAAAAGTGCATTTCAATTTTAATAATGCCGTCACCCTTACAGGCCTCACAACGTCCACCCTTTACATTAAAGCTGAAGCGTCCTTTTTGATACCCCTTAAACTTTGCTTCCGGAACCTTTGCGAACAAATCCCTTATTAAGTCAAAGACACCTGTATAGGTTGCAGGATTAGACCTTGGCGTTCTCCCTATCGGTGATTGGTCAATATCAATTACTTTATCTATATGCTCAATCCCCTCTATTTTTTCATGAATTCCTGGCTTGCTCTTAGCCCGATGTATTTCCATAGATAAGCCTTTGAATAAGATTTGATTAACCAAAGTGCTTTTCCCAGAACCCGATACACCGGTTACGCTGGTAAATACACCTAGCGGAAATCTTACATTGAGGTTTTTTAGATTGTTCTCCTTCGCACCTATGACCTCCAACCATTTTCCATTTGGCTGTCTGCGAATTAAAGGCAGTTCTATCTTTTTTAGTCCACACAAATACTGACCTGTTATGGATTCCTGACAGGTCTTAATATCCTCAACCGTTCCGGCTGCCACTATATTGCCACCATTTGCACCGGCTCCAGGTCCTATGTCAATAATGTGATCTGCCGCATACATGGTTTCTTCATCATGTTCCACCACAATTACAGTGTTTCCCAAATCCGTGAGATTCCTCAAGGTTTTAAGCAGCTTTTCATTGTCTTTTTGATGCAAGCCTATGCTAGGCTCATCTAATATATACAGCACACCTACCAAGGATGAGCCAATTTGAGTGGCAAGACGAATTCTTTGAGATTCACCGCCCGAGAGCGTCCCTGCTGTTCTAGACAAGGTTAAGTAATCCAGTCCTACATTCACCAAGAAATTTAGTCTTTCTGTAATTTCTTTTAAAATTTGTTTGGCTATTATGGCTTTTTTTTCTGATAATTTTAATTGATTGAAAAAAGCGAGTGCCTCTCTTATAGAGAAGGCTGTCACCTGTGATATGTTTTTCTCGTTTATTCTGACAGACAGTACCTCCGGCTTTAATCTAGCCCCCTTACACTCATCGCAGGATGTGAGGCTCATATATTCCTCGATTTTTTCTCTCATATAATCAGATGCTGTTTCCTTATATCGCCTATCAAGGTTTTTTATGATGCCCTCAAAAGGTGCTCTGTATTTTTTCCGACCACCGTATTTACTCTCATAACTGAATTCAATTGTTCTTTTTCCTGTGCCGTATAATAAGTCCTTAGTAAACTCTTCCGGAAGCTTTTCTATGGGTGTATCCAAATCAACGTCATATTCCTTTGCCATAGCTTCAATCATTTCAAAATAGTAGGTTCCTTCACTAGAATTAGCCAAGGGTGCTATGCCACCTTCACGAATACTGACAGAAGCTGCCGGAAGTATCAGCTCGGGGTCAATTTTTTGCAAAAAACCTATGCCATTACAGTTGGAGCAGGCTCCATATGGACTGTTAAAAGAAAACATCCTAGGTTCTAATTCCTCTATCCCGGTTCCATGTTCCGGACAAGAAAATTTAGTGCTAAATAAATAGTCCTCTCCCTCTATTATATGCACACCCACCAATCCCTCTGAAATAGATAGCGCAGTTTCTATGGAGTCTGTTAATCTCTTTTCAATTCCTTCCTTAATTACCATTCTGTCGATAACAACTTCTATGGTATGCTTCTTGTTTTTTTCTAGCTTTATTTCTTCACTTAACTCTTTGATTTCACCATCTATCCTTACTCGTACATAGCCATCCTTGCGTATGCTTTCCAATATTTTGGTGTGTTCGCCCTTCCTTCCTCGAATTATTGGAGCTAAAAGCAATATTTTTGTTTTATCCTCTAATTCCATAACTTGATCGACAATTTGATCCACAGTTTGCTGTGAAATCTCACGATCACATGTCGGACAATGCGGTATGCCCACCCTGGCAAATAATAATCTTAAATAATCATAAACTTCTGTAACTGTCCCCACAGTAGATCGTGGATTTTTGCTTGTGGTTTTCTGATCAATCGAAATGGCTGGCGAAAGTCCTTCGATATAGTCCACATCCGGCTTTTCCATTTGTCCAAGAAACTGCCTTGCATAGGCAGAGAGGCTTTCCACATATCTTCTCTGCCCCTCTGCATAAATCGTATCAAATGCCAGCGATGATTTTCCTGAACCGCTCAAGCCTGTCATTACAATAAATTGATCTCGTGGAATTTCAATATCTATATTTTTTAAATTATGCTCTCTGGCGCCCTTAACTATTATGCTATTTTTTGCCATGTTCCCACCTCTGTCTTACCCTTTTCTTTATTTCGGTAATTTTATCTCTCAATTCAGCTGCCCTTTCAAATTGTAAATTTTCTGCAGCTTCCATCATTTCTGTCTCAAGTCGTGCAATAACCATGAACAGATCTTCCTCAAACATATCCTCAATATTTTTGCGAAGCCCATATTTTTCTTTATCTTCAGCCACCTTTGTTGCCTCTATTACCTCACTAACCCTCTTTACTATTCCCAAAGGCACGATATTGTTTATTGTGTTATGTGCTTCCTGAATTGAACGCCTTCTATTGGTTTCATCTATGGCTCTTTCCATAGATGAAGTAACCTTGTCAGCATACATTACCACCCTACCCAACAGATTTCTAGCCGCTCTGCCTGTGGTCTGTATCAGCGAGGTCTCCGAACGCAGGAAGCCTTCCTTGTCGGCATCTAATATAGCCACCAATGCCACCTCTGGCAAGTCCAGCCCTTCTCTCAACAGGTTAATACCTACCAGCACATCAAAAACACCAAGTCTTAAATCTCTGATAATTTTTATCCTCTCCAAAGTCTCAATATCAGAGTGCAGATACCTGACTTTTATACCCACATCCTTTAAGTAAAGTGTCAAATCCTCTGCCATCTTTTTTGTCAGGGTTGTAACCAAGACCCTTTGATTTATTTTGATCACTTGATTTATCTCTCCTATAAGATCATCAATCTGACCTTTAATCGGACGGATAAATATATGAGGATCTACTAAGCCCGTTGGGCGTATAATCTGTTCTACCAATCTTTGGCTGTGTTCCCGCTCATAGGTACTAGGTGTTGCACTTACATAAACTATCTGATTAATCATTCCCTCAAATTCCTGGAAATTCAATGGCCTGTTATCAAAAGCCGAAGGCAGACGAAAACCATAGTCCACCAGCGATCCCTTTCTTGAACGATCTCCGGCATACATACCTCTGATTTGTGGTATTGATACATGGGATTCATCTATCATCATCAAAAAATCCTTAGGAAAGTAATCAATGAGAGTATAGGGTTTGCTTCCGGGCAACCTTTGTGAAATATGTCTTGAATAATTCTCTATGCCCTGACAAAATCCCATTTCTTTAAGCATTTCAATATCATACATAGTTCTTTGTTTAATTCTTTGAGCTTCTATAAACTTTTCATTTTCCTTAAAATATGCCACCCTTTCCTTAACTTCCTCCTCTATATCACTAATGGCTTTGTCAAGCTTCTCTTTGTTCGTAACATAGTGAGATGCCGGAAAAACTGACACATGACTCCTAGTCCCAATAATTTGTCCCGTCAAAGCATTTATCTCTGTTATACGTTCTATCTCGTCCCCAAACATCTCTATCCTAACAGCATTCTCCGAGGAAGATGAAGGAAATATTTCCACGACATCTCCCCTGACCCTAAAGGTTCCCCTTACAAAGTTTATGTCATTTCTTATATATTGTATTTCTACAAGCTTTCTAAGAATATCATCTCTGCTTTTACTCATATCTGTCCTAATGGACAAAACTTGAT
>JAGXRU010000130.1 GCA_018335765.1 Alkaliphilus sp. | reverse complement strand
TAGTTCGTCCTCCATCTTTATTAATTGATCAAAAACCAGAAGTGTTTCTTCATATACAGTCAGACCTGATTCTGACATTGCACTTTGCTCCATATAACCTAGGGTAATGTCTTTAGATAAATATAGTTCACCGCTGTCAAAAGTATATTGTCCGGTTAAAATTTTAAAAAGAGTAGTCTTGCCCGATCCATTAGCACCGACCAGACCTATTCTTTCACCAATATTAATTGAAAAACCAATATTTTCTAGAATCAAATTTATTCCAAAGGACTTAAATATTCCATTACATGACAAAATAATCATTATATCGCTCCTTAATCTAGGGTCTGCCGTATTCAAAAGAATGCAATTTTATTTTATCAAAAAAACCTTAAGAATAATACGGTGCAGTGAAATAAAGATTTTGAAAAGATTTTGATAAGAAGATTTGTTTTGCAAATATTTAAACTAGGAGTATATTCAATAAGCAAAATTTTGAGGAGATTGCATAGTGAATAAAAGAGCGAATAATGTTAATGATTTCACGATTGACAAGAAAATATCTGAATGTTATAATTTGAGAAAATTCGATAATAGGGGTAGGTTTAATGATAAAAGATTTTTCGAAGATTTCTATGGCAGTAATTAGAAGATTACCTAAATATCATCGTTATCTAAAGGAATTACTTGAAAAAGATATTAGACGGATCTCTTCAAAAGAATTGAGTGATATTATTGGATTCACTGCATCTCAAATAAGACAGGACTTAAACAATTTTGGAGGCTTTGGACAACAGGGATATGGATACAATGTCGATTTACTCTATCATGAAATTGAAAAAATACTAGGTCTTAACAAGGCATACAGCACGATAATAGTTGGAGCTGGAAATTTGGGTCAAGCAATTGTCAACTATACCAGCTTTACAAAAACCGGTTTTATGCCCAAGGCAATGTTTGATGTAAACCCCAAGTTAATCGGGCTTAAAATAAGAGATTTGGAAATAATGGATGCAGATAATATTGAAACCTTTATAAATGAGAATAGCATAGACATAGGAGTCATATGTACAACTAAAGAGCATGCTCAAAAAATAGCGGATCGGCTGGTAAAGTGTAACATAAAAGGAATTTGGAACTTTGCCCCTACGGATTTAGAAGTTCCTGATGATGTCATGCTTGAAAATGTTCACCTCAGTGAAAGCCTATATACTCTTTCGTGTATGATAAACCACATGAGGGAATAGCAGATGATCATTCATGCAAAACAAACAGGGTGTAAGGATATCTTTACACTCTATTTATTTTATAAGGTGTTTTTATGGAGGGAGCGATAGTGGCGAATTATTACCATGAAATTGATAAAATGATTTATAAAATTGTAATAAAGACACTTATTACCGATCTGCAAGGGTTAAAATTAGGTTCTAAAGGTGAGGTGTTTTCATTTTTAGAAGTATATATTCTGAGAAAAATCGGAGAAGCGGGCAATAAAAAGATTTACGAACTGATCGATGAGATGCAATTGAATAGAGGAATGGTGTCATTAATTATAAAAAAACTATATTTAAAGGGTTATGTGATCAAAAAACAGTCAGAAGGAGATAAGCGAGTTTATTTTTTGAATCTGACAGATCTTGGTAAGGATATCGTGCAAAAAAGCATAAATGATCAAAAAAACCTGTTGGATTTCATCTTAGCAGATATTTCTGTCAACGAAGAAAGGGTCATTTTAAAGTTTTTAAGCAAAATAAACCAAGCGACATTTTCAAAACAGAATGAGGGCTAATTCACAAGTTCTAAAAAAATGATACCCTTCAGTCAACGAAGGGTATCACCGTATGTATTCATATTATTCTAAAACCGGAGCATCTACAGGACATACATTTGAGCAAGCACCACAATCAATGCATCCATCCGCATCTATTACATATTTGTCATCGCCGGCACTGATTACACTTACCGGACATTCTGGTTCACAAGCTCCGCAGTTTATACAATCATCATTAATAAAATAAGCCATCTCATTTCCCTCCTTAAAATTTTTAGTTTCATTAATAGTATAACAAAATGCAAAAAATCCATCAATAATAATATAAAGGAATATTATTAAAAAGCCCTACATATAATGATTCTCATTTTAAATAAGGCTTTTTAAGTGCGTCGATGCTCAAGTATTGAATGTTTTGAAAAAAGTAATAATGTATATATTGGTTATTTTTTGATATAATGGTAGTGTGAATTTCAAGGCAATTTAGGTTTTATGGGAGGTGTTGTATGAAGGTAACAGGATTGGTGGGTCTTAGCGGCTCGGGGAAAAGCTATAGGGCGCTTTCTTTAGCACATGAGAGGGATATTGATTATATTATAGATGATGGATTGCTCATTATGGGAAATAAAGTGATTGCGGGAAAGTCGGCTAAGAGGGAAGATACATCTGTGGGAGCAGTTAAAACAGCACTTTTTTCAAAGGATGAGCATAGAGAGTTGGTAAAAAACGCAATTAAAAAAGTAAAACCAAAGGGTATTTTGATAATAGGAACCTCCACTAGAATGGTGGATAAGATTGCACATGAGCTTGAGATATCACCTATTCAGGACTATGTCTTCATTGAGGATATATCTACAGAGGAAGAGAGAAGAATTGCACAAAAGCAAAGGAAAGAGCTTGGAAAGCATGTTATTCCGGTGCCAACCTTTGAAATAAAGAAGGATTTTTCAGGATATTTCTTAGATCCGCTAAAGATATTAAGAAGACGAAAGGATAATTCGTTACAAGTTTCAGAAAAATCAGTGGTTAGACCCACCTACAGCTACTTGGGTAAGTATACGATATCGGACAAGGTTATTTGTGATCTTGTGACATTTGCGACATCGAAGGTAATAGGCATTTATAAAACAACTTCCATAGATGTTAATAATTATACAAACGGAATAATAATCAATATGGAAGTAATAATGGTTTATGGAAATCCAATACAAAAATTGGGTAAAATACTGCAAGATCAAGTTAAATACGAAGTGGAAAATATGACTTCTTTGAATATTATTGCAATAAATATCACAATTAAAGGTTTGATAATTAATTAACCGGTCGTATTTACGAAGAATATTGTATAGCATATAGTAAAGCAAATGATTGGCACATGCTTTACTATATGCTATACTAAAAGCATATAGAAAGAGGAGTGATCTTTATGGCACAAGCAATGGTAAATTTCCGTATGGACGAAGAGTTGAAAAAGAACATGGAAAAGGTTTGCTCTGATATGGGACTTTCTATGACCACTGCTTTTACAATTTTTGCGAAAAAGGTTTCCAGAGAGAAGCGTATACCTTTTGAGATTTCTGCTGACTCGTTCTATTCTGAAAGCAATATGAAGCACTTAGAAAAAGTTGTAGCAGACATTGATGCAGGTCGTGCGAAATTCGTAGAGCATGATTTGATAGAGGTAGACTAATGCGGTTATTGTGGGAAGAAAGAGCATAGGAAGAATATTGTTATTGGCAGACACAGGACAAGAAAGTGTTGAAACGAATAAACGTGCTGATAAAGGACGTTCAAAGAAACACCTATGAGGGTATCGGAAAGCCAGAACCGTTAAAGGGTAATCTAAGCGGTTGGTGGAGCAGGCGCATCGATGAAGTGAATAGGATTGTTTATTGTGAAAAAGACGGGTCAATTATAATCGCTTCATGCCAAGGACACTATGATGATTAAAATCACTTTGGGAATTGGAAGGTCATTTTCAAGGCAGGGTAATTAAGGTTTTTGAGTTAATATTTCATATAAATTAAAGGAGGCTTCTTGTCATGAGTACAAATGCACAAGCGTATATTCAGGGGGTTATAGAAAGAACTAAAAAAAATAATGCTGATCAGCCTGAGTTTATTCAAGCTGTTGAGGAAGTGTTAGGTTCTTTAGGAGCAATTCTTGAAAAACATCCTGAATATATAGAAGCAAACTTGCTTGAGAGATTTGTAGAACCTGAAAGACAAATTATTTTCAGGGTTCCATGGGCTGATGATCAAGGTAAGGTGCAAGTAAATCGAGGGTATAGGGTACAGTTTAACGGAGCTATCGGTCCTTATAAGGGAGGAATACGTTTCCATCATACGGTTTATTTGGGAATAATAAAATTTCTGGGATTTGAGCAGATTTTAAAGAACTCCCTGACAGGGCTTCCTATCGGTGGAGGCAAAGGTGGGGCGGACTTTGATCCAAGAGGAAAATCCGATGGTGAAATAATGAGATTTTGTCAAAGTTTTATGACGGAGCTATTTAGACATATCGGGCCGGATGTGGATGTTCCTGCCGGGGATATAGGCGTGGGAGCAAGAGAAATCGGTTATTTGTATGGGCATTATAGAAGAATTCGTGGTGCTTTTGAAAACGGTGTTTTGACGGGAAAGGGCTTGTCATACGGTGGAAGCTTAATCAGACCAGAGGCGACCGGGTTTGGTGTTACATATTTCTGTCAAGAAATTTTAAAGCATGAAGGGCAAACCTTCCAAAATAAACTTGTCGCACTATCGGGCTTTGGGAATGTCACTTGGGGTGCAGCCATAAAGATCACTGAACTAGGCGGAAAGATTGTCACGCTCTCTGGGCCGGATGGCTATGTTTATGATCCTGATGGCGTTTCAGGAGAAAAAATTGATTACCTTGTAAAAATGCGTTTAAGCGGTAGAGATAAAGTACAAGATTATGCGGAAAAATTTGGCGTAGAATTTTTTCCGGGTGAAAAACCATGGGGTGTTAAGGTTGATATTGTTATACCTTGTGCCACACAAAATGAAATTAATTTAGAGGATGCAAAGAAGATTGTTGCAAATGGAGTGAAGTTTGTGACAGAAGGTTCAAATATGCCATGCTCTAACGAAGCTGTGGAATACTTCTTGGAAAATAATGTGATAGTTGGACCTGCAAAGGCTGCAAATGCCGGTGGGGTTGCTACATCAGCCCTTGAAATGTCACAAAACAGCATGAGACTTTCTTGGACTGCTGAGGAAGTGGATGAGAAGCTTCACAAAATCATGATTAATATCCATAATAATGCCATGAAAGCAGCACAAGACTATGGCTTTGGATATAATCTTGTTGCAGGGGCAAACATAGCCGGATTTGTCAAAGTGGCTGAAGCTATGCATGCTCAAGGAATTTATTAGTAAGGCATAGCGGTAGAAAATATAAAAAGAATGCAGGGGATGAAATCCCCTTCATTCTTTTTATATTACAGAAAAGTAGAACTTTCGTAACTTAATATAAAAACACATCACAATATATTGTTTTTCGGATCTTATTCAGTATACAATAAAGAAAACTTAGTTCAGATGGAGTTTTTACTCCACCTGAACTCTAGTTGCACTTATTTCGAAGCTTGGCGGCACTTATCTCCCGCTTCTAGAAGCTGGAGTATTAGTAACGCCGCTGAGATAAATGGAAGAAAGCAGTGTAATGGAGAGGAGAAAATCATGGATTATAAAATTAAAGAGAAAAATGGACAAGTAGTATTAGAAAACATGGAGTCATTTGAATTGCCACATATTTTTGACTGCGGGCAGTGTTTTAGATGGAATAAAGAAGCAGACGGCAGTTATACAGGTGTTGTAAAAGGCAGGATACTCAATGTCAAAAAACAAGAGGATAAAATAATATTTGACCAGACCAGTCCAGAGGATTTTCAAAGCTTGTGGGTCGATTATTTTGATTTAGACAGGAATTATGATGAAATTAAGAATAAATTAAAAAAAGATGACCTTGTTATGAAAAAGGCCACTGACCATGGGCATGGAATAAGGATTCTTAATCAAGATGAATGGGAAGTGCTGCTTTCTTTTATCATTTCTGCAAACAGAGGAATACCCCTTATAAAGAAATCAATAGAAGCCCTGTGCCTAAGATATGGTGCTTTTTTAGGAGAATATAAGGGAAAATCATATTACGATTTTCCTAAACCGGAGGCAATGCTAAACAAATCCGTTGAAGAAATCATGCAAAGCCATACAGGCTATAGAGCGAAACATATAGTGGATGCAGCTATAATTGTGGCAGAAAAACAAATTGATATCTATAGACTAAAGAATTTGACTACTGAAGAAGCAAGGATTCAATTGATGCGATTTGGAGGGATAGGACCTAAGGTTTCTGATTGTGTTTTATTCTTTTCGATGAAAAAAACCGATGCATTCCCAATCGATGTTTGGGTTAAGAGAGTCATGGAATATTTCTATCTTCCCGAAGCAACAAATATGAAAGACATTCAGAAATATGCCAAGGAACAATTCGGTGAGTATTGTGGTTTTGCACAGCAATACCTATTCTATTATGCAAGAGAATTGGGAATAGGGAAAAACTCGTAAAGCAATATATTTAGGGAGTCTGAGTTTTCTTTGTAGCAGGAGTTTTACATATTTTCAAGAATATATCTATTTTATTGCATCTTTAATGAATGGGAGGAATCATGGAGTGTTGGGAACAATCGTAAATTCGTTGGCAATTGTAGTGGGAAGCTTAATAGGTCTAATGTTCAGAGGCGGTATTCCTGAAAAGTATAATGAAACCGTTATGAAATCCATAGCACTGGCAGTGGTACTCATAGGTCTTAAGGGTGCATTTAAAACCGAGGATGTGATGCTGGTAATAATAAGTCTAGCTATAGGCAGTATCACTGGAGAATTTCTAAAAATTGAAGATAATCTGGAGAATCTTGGCGAATGGATTGAGAAGAAGGTAGGGAAAAAAGAAGGTGGAATTGCCAAGGGATTTGTGGCTACAAGTCTGCTCTTTTGTGTGGGTTCAATGGCTATTGTAGGGGCCTTGGAGGGAGGTCTATCAGGTAATCATCAGACTCTTTACGCTAAAGCTGTCATTGATGGCATATCCTCCATCATATTTACATCTACCTTAGGAATTGGAGTAATTTTTTCAGCCGGAGCAGTATTTATTTACCAAGGCTTTATAGCATTTACCGCATCATACATAAAGGATTTGCTGACTCCCGAGGTGGTAAGGGAAATGTCAGCAATAGGAGGGCTCTTGATTCTGGGTATTGGACTTAATATTTTAGACTATAAAAGGATTAAAGTGGGAAATATGTTGCCCGCAATTTTTATTCCACTTATATATTATGTTCTTAAATTGTTGTATTTCAAAATAGTTTAGATCAAGGACCCATGCAAAGGGTCTTTTCTGTAGGGGTGGACGCCACTGCAAACCCTTTGTGATACTATGGTATGTGGGTAAATTTTTAAAAGTTGTATGTTGAGGCAGAAGTATTTTAAACAAGGTGCCCTAAAATATTTTGGTTTACGTATATATATGATAAGGAGGTGTATATGCTTGCGCCTGCTGGAAATTTTCAGAAGCGACTCAATAGTTTCAAGATTGGATAAGGCTAAGGCCGGAGATTCCCTTGAAAGAGAAAAGCTTATTCAAGAGTATATTCCATTTATAATAAAGACGGTGTCAAATAAGATAAATAGATATATTGAATCTGAAAATAGTGAGGAATATAGTATTGGTTTAATGGCTTTTAATGAAGCAATAGAAAAATACGAAAAGACAAAAGGCAGTTTTATTGCTTTTGCCGAGTTAGTAATAAAGAGCAGGATTACAGATTTTCTTAGAAAGTCAATTAAGTATAATGAAACCTTTCTTCTGAATAATTTTGAAGAGAGAGAAGTCGACTCCGAAATTGTTCATAATCCAAGCAATGATTTTTCCGAAGCTATAGATCTAAAGGATGAGATAAAAGAACTGGAAAAAACTTTAAGAATATTCGATATTACTTTTTCTGATCTCGTGAAAGAGGCACCAAAGCATGCTGATACCAGGGAGAAGAGCTTGATGATAGCTAAATATATTGCGAGCAACCCAGAACTAAAGGAAGAACTGTTAAGAAAAAAAAATCTGCCTAGCTCTCAATTGGTTAAAGCTTTGGATATTACTCCTAAAATCTTGAAAAGAAGCAGAAAATTTATCATTGCCACGGTACTTATAATAGATAGTGATTTAGACATAATCAGGGATTATATTTCTAAGGTGGGGGGAGGTGTAGTAAATGATATACAAGGGAAAAGTATTAGAAGTTAATAATGATTTTGCCATTGTTTTAACCAATTCTATGGAATATCTGAAGGTAAAGAAAAAAGAAGGACTTTTAGTTGGCAATCAAATCATTTTTGTTGATGATGATGTTTACAAAGAAAATAGTTTCAGCTATAAAAATATGCTGGGTTATGCAGCAGTTCTAGCGGTGATGCTCCTTTCTATTTCATTTATTGCTAACTTTTCTGCTATTAACAATTTATTTACTGCTACCGCCGCCATTGTAAGCGTAGACATTAATCCAAGCATTGAGCTAAAGGTTGACAATAAGCACAAGGTGATAAAAGCAACGCCATTAAATGCGGATGCACACGAGATACTTTCAGATCAGCTAAAAGGGTTAGATATAGAGGATGCGGTATTTGTTTTAATTCTTAATGCAAAGGAAAAACAATATCTAACAGCTGAAAGGAATTCTATATTGATATCTAGTGTAGCTATGAAAAATAATTTTGTGTTGGATAAAGAGAATTTAAGACAAAGGATTGAAGCAAAACTTGAAGAAGAACACGAAATAGACGAAATATTAATTGCTTATATAGAGGGAAACAAAGAAGATATACGGGAAGCGAGAAAACAAAATTTGTCCATTGGCAAGTATGAGATATTTAAGAAATCAATCGTGGAAAATCAGGAAATTACTGTGGAGCAGCTTCGAGCTATGGAGGTTCAGGATATTTTCAAGAAGGGTATCGGACAATTGAAAGTGGATAGAATGGAAAGGAGATTAAAAAATATTTATTTAAAGGATCAAGAACAAGATGATGATGAGAAAGAAAATGATGAGAAAGAAAATGATGAGAAAGAAAAGTTTGAAACTGATGAAGATGATGATACGGAAAATAATAGGCGATCTAATATCAAAAATAATATAAGAGAAAATATAAAGAATAATGTAAAAGAAAACAAAAAAAATAAAGATAGAGATAAAATAAAAGAAAATATTGAAGATAGAATAGAAGATAGAATAGAAGATAGAATAGAAGATAGAATAGAAGATAGAATAGAAGATGAAATAGAAGATGAAGTCGAAGAAAATACAAGAGAAAATATAAGAGATAAAATAGAAGATGAAAAAGGGCAGTCGAGCAATGAAGACAATCCCGAAAATACAGAAGGACGTAGAATTAGGGATCGAAGAAATGATCAACAGGAAGAAAATGATCAACAGGAAGAAAATGATCAACAGGAAGAAAATGATGAATCAGGCAAAAGAGAACAAGAAGATGACCAAGCGAGCGATGAAGAAGATGAAAGAGAGGACGTCGATGAAGAAGAGTCGGATGATTAAGAATAATTTAGTCCAAAGAAGTTATTAAAAAACTTCTGGATGCACGAAAAATTCTATGGTTCTGTTGTTATTAAAAAGAGATAGGAATTTGCTTTTACCAACATCTCCATTATCGGGCAATCAAATTTTAAAATTGTCCTTGGAAAAAGCGAAAAAAATGGGGATAAAAGAAGTAATTTTACCTTGTAACATTGACAATACAGCTTCAAAAAAGATTATTGAGAAAAATAATGGGCAGTTATTGATAACTATCTATGATGAAGATCAAGATGAATATCTATATAAATATGTTGTATTGTAATGATACAGGGAAACAAGACAAATAGAACTAGAAAAAAATTCAATCATTAGATATAGGAGTTAAAAAATAGTATAATTCATTAAACGCATCTTGGAAATACTCGAAGATGCCCTTGTTATGATTACGTCGTAAGGACGGTATTTTCAAGCCAATATTAATCCAGAAATCCTTAAGATGATTGAATAGACAGGATTTGATCCAAGAATATATCTGGAAAATTAAAACTCAAATGGTAATGTTAATATCTGTTTATGATAATCTAAAATTACTCTATAGAAATAGTTGAAAATACTCCTTCTTACAATTTTGGGTTTTATTTCCTTACCCTGATTATTGTCGAGAAAGAGTATTGTTCATACTGTTTACACAAAATTATTTACAGGCTCCTAATTTTCAATTGACACATACATATCACTTCTGTATTCTAAAATATCCCCTGGCTGACAGTCCAATGCTTTGCATATTGCCTCTAACGTTGAAAATCTAATAGCTTTTGCCTTTCCGTTCTTAAGTATAGAGAGGTTTGCCATGGTTATGCCAACTTTCTCTGTAAGCTCTGTTACACTCATTTTCCTTTTTGCCAACATTACATCAATATTGATTATAATCGCCACATTAATCCCCTCCTGCATTCCTTAGACCGTCAAATCATTTTCTGATTTTATATTAATGGCATCTTGTAAAAGCCTTTGTAGAACAGCAGCGAATAATGAGATCAGCATTGAAGCAAAGATTGGGATCATTCCGATTATTATCAGACCTGGGGCATCGTCTTTTTCCGCTACCAGATAAACGAAAGGTATCACTGCTACATACACGGCACTGATTGTATTTGCACAGTATTTTATATACTTTAAAGCCTTTACAGATAGTTCTGAGAAAGCTTTGTTCTTGTCAATGTAGCCTAAAAGTTTTAAAGCCTGATACAGAGCAACAAAGAACGGTATTGCTGATGCGTATATACCTATTATAATGGGATATAGTATATGGGCATCAGCAGGATTTGCTGGATTTTCAGCTAACCAAGTCAGCCCAAATATACACAGAGCAAGAATTGGAATTGCAACTAGTATGACAGCTATCTTTAAGAAAATTGTTGAATATCGTTTCATAAAAATCCTCCTGTATTTCTTATGCTGTTTCGGGGCAACCTTAACTCGCTCGTCTGCCCGTAAAAGTCCATTTAGGACTTTTGCCATAAAGATTATTAATCTTGATGCGTTTCTATTCACTGCTGAATATAGAATAACACAATATTTATCGTTTATCAATATGTTTTTATTTAATCGCAGTATATATCTAATGAGTAAATTTAATTTAATATCCTTTAGCCTCTGTTTATATTTATCCCAAAATCTATCTATTCCTTATTCCAAACTCTGAGGCAAGTATAAATAACTTTTCAAAGCATAACTGATTCCCTCTGCAGAGCTAGAGCTAATTGCACCTGAAGCTTCTGCCACAAGGGCTATGGAAATGAGATTGAAAAATATTTATTTGAAGGATCAAGAACAAGATGATGAGAAAGAAGAGTTTGAAACTGATGAAAATAATGATACGGAAAATAATAGGGGATCTAATATCAGAGAAAATATAAGAGACAGAATAGAAGAAGAAAAAGGGCAGTCGAGCAATGAAGGCAATCCTGAAAATGCAGAAGGACCTGGGATTCGGGATCAAATAAATGATCAACAGGAAGAAAATGATGAATCAGGCAAAAGCGAACAAGAAGATGACCAAGCAAACGATGAAGAAGATGAAAGAGAGGACGTCGATGAAGAAGAGTCGGATGATTAAGAATAATTTAGTCCGCAGAAGTTATTAAAAAACTTCTGGATGCACGAAAAAACTTTTATAACTAGTACCCAAATATGTAATAACAGGCGTAATCTATAATAGATTTTCACAACAAAAAAAAAGGAGGATAAAGATATGTTAAGTAAAGGGTTTAAAAGGGTGGTAGGTCTAGGATTGGTGTTTACTTTTGTCATTGGCGGTTCCTTGGGCATGATAGCTAATGCACAAAGACCAGAGGAAAAAGGAATCCAGGAGAGAATCAAAGCCCGACAAGAAGTCAAGGAAGATATGCTTAGGGATTGGAAATCGGCAAAGGATGCCTTAGAAACTGAAAAAAGCGTGATCGAAGGACGAAGAGAAGAGAGGGAAGCATTAAAGGATGCCCTTTTAGATAAGGCGGAAAAAGCAAAAATTGCCGGTGATATGGAGCTTTATGAATCTACAATGGCACAAATAAAAGAAATGGATGCAAGTATAGGAAACCACAGAGAGCAAATGGCAAATATTAGAGCTCAGATGAAAGAATCGATCCGAGGCAAATATACACAGGAAGAGTTAGATGAGCTTAGAGAAGCGGGTAAAAGGATTGTTGTTTTGAATCCTGACATTACGATTATTCCCATAGA
>JAGXRU010000129.1 GCA_018335765.1 Alkaliphilus sp. | reverse complement strand
ATGCATAGGCTGCCCCACTTCGAGCATAACGTAGTTTGTAACATCAACCATATTATTGATAGGTCTCATGCCTGCAGCCATAAGTCTTGTTTGCAGCCATAAAGGAGAAGGTCCGATTTTAACATCTTTGACAGCTCGTGCCACATATCTAACACAAAGCTCCTTATTCCGAACATCTACACTGGCTATGCTATGAATATCATCTACTTCCTGTTTGATAACAATTTCCGGATATTTCAGTGTCTTATTAAAAGTAGCCGCCACTTCTCTAGCCATACCCAATATACTCAGACAATCAGGTCTATTTGGGGTTATTTCAAATTCAATAACATGTTCATTAAGACCCATAACGTCTTTAATATCTTTTCCAAGAGGGTACTCCTGATCCAAAATAAATATTCCGTCCTTTTGGTCTACCGGTATCACCTTGTCAGGTATGTTTAGTTCCTTGGCAGAGCACATCATCCCATCAGATTCTATCCCTCGCAGCTTGCCTTTCTCTATCCTGTTTCCACCAGGCAGTAACCCTCCAGCCAAAACTATAGGCACATATTGCCCCTCTCGGATATTATTGGCACCTGTAACTATTTGAATTGTTTCAGTACCAACATCCACCTTGGTAACAAATAGTTTATCTGCATCTGGATGCTTGCAGACCTCAAGAATTTTGCCAACGACGACATTTTCAATGCCTTCACCCAGATATTTCACAGCTTCAACCTTTGATCCAGACATAACAAGAGCATCACATAACACTTCAATGTTTATGTCCTCGATATTCACATAATCTTTTATCCACTTCAATGGAACAAACATTTCAATTCCTCCTCAAGACGTTTAATTCAATTTCAAATATTTAGAATTGTTTAATAAACCTCATATCGTTTTCAAAAAATAACCTTATATCATCAATTCCATATTTTAAGATGGTAATTCGATCTAATCCCATACCAAAAGCAAATCCACTATAAATTTCAGGATCAATATTACACTCCTTTAATACATGTGGATGAACCATTCCAGCTCCCAAGATCTCTATCCATCCACTGCCCTTGCAAAGCTGACAACCAGCACCTTGACATTTAAAGCATGATACATCGACTTCTGCACTTGGTTCTGTGAACGGGAAATGATGAGGTCTGAATTTGGTTTTCGTTCCAAACCCGAAAAGCTGTTTTGCAAAGATATCAAGCGTTCCCTTTAAATCAGCCATGGTAATTCCTTTATCTACCACCAACCCTTCAATTTGATGAAACATTGGTGAATGGCTAGCATCTGGTGTGTCATAGCGAAAGCATCGTCCAGGAGATATTATTTTTATTGGTGGCTTACTAGCCTGCATGGTTCTAACCTGAACAGGAGATGTTTGTGTTCTAAGCAAGATATCTTCATTTATATAAAACGTATCTGACAAATCCCTTGAGGGATGATTTTTAGGTGCGTTTAAAGCATCAAAATTGTAATAGACAGTGTCCACCTCTGGACCTTCTGCAATCTTAAATCCCATACCTAAAAATATATCCTTCACTTCATCTAACACTACAGTTAATGGGTGCTTGTTCCCAATATCAAATTTTACTCCAGGCATTGTCACATCAATGGTTTCCTTAGAAAACCTAGTCACCTTCTCCTGCTCTTTAACTAATTGAGCTGCATTCTCTAACATTGCTCCAATAGCTTCTCTCACATCGTTTGTCATTTTCCCTATAAGAGGTCTCTCTTCAGAAGATAGTTCACCCATACCCCGCAGAACTACAGTAAGTTCACCCTTTTTTCCTAAATATTTAATCCTAACCTGTTCTACATCTTGTATTGTTTTGATCTCGCTTAATTCCTTTTGTGCTAATTTAAGTATTTGTTCAAGCTTTTCCTTCATTTTGATTCTCCTTTCATAATTATTGCAAAAATAAAAAAATCTTCATCCCTAAAGGGACGAAAATTTTCCGCGGTACCACCCTAATAATTAAATAAAAACTATTTAATCACTCAAAAAAACTTTAACGGTGTTCTGCCGATAGAACCTACTCTTATTTCAGTCCTATAGTTCAAGAGGGAACTTTAGTTGCCTTGAATATAGAAATGCTTTCAGCCTTTTGGCACTTCCTCTCTAAATATCAAAATAACAACCTACTTTTCTCTATCATTACAATATCTATATATCAATTTGTCAAAAGTTCTTTATAAACCAAATAAACGTCGATGTTTCCAGTTAACATAAAAAGCTTCCAGAATAATTCTGCAGAGGCAAACATGTTTGCCACACCCCTTTTCAATGGCTTATTAATATCCATTATAGCATAGCAAAAACAGGTTTACAAGAAGTATTGAGAGCATTTCATCCGATAATTATTAAATTTTCTGAATATATCTTTGTCTAACCGCTTCATACATAATAATCGATGCAGCTATGGCAGCATTCAAGGATTCTGCATTCCCAATCATTGGAATTTTGACTACATGATCAGAATTTTGAATAATCTCTGGCAAGATGCCATTTGCTTCATTTCCAATGACTATAGCCATTTTATTATTAAAGTTTAGTTCGTAATAATATTGTGAAGCATTCAGACTCGTACTTATTATTTCAAACCCTTTACATTTCAATACATTTATGATCTCCTCAGTTGAGTTAAAATTAATAATTGGTATATTAAATATTGAACCCATGGTTGCTCGAATGGTTTTGGGGTTGTAAAGATCAACACAACCTTTTGCCATCAATACGGCATCTACTCCTGCGGCATCTGCAGTTCTTAGAATTGTTCCTAAATTTCCAGGATCTTGAATTCTATCTAGCACAATACTAAGACTATTATCCTTATTCAAAATAAATTCAGAATTATGTTCTTCAAATCGGAGAATAGCCATTATTCCTTGAGGGGTTTTGGTATCTGTAATTTCTGAATACATTTTTTTTGTCATTTTAAACAACTTATAATGTAGCTTTGTGAGAAGATGAAGCAATTGTTCTCCACCAGAAGTATCAAATAGGTCCTCGCAAAATACAATATAGTCTATGGATTTCTTTTTTTCTACTGCATCCAATACAATACGTACACCTTCAATAATATATTGTTCATATTGATCTCTATATTTTTTCTTCGAAAGCTGTTTTACTTTTTTAAAAGTATCATTGTCGTTAGAATGTATATCAATAATCAATCAGACTCACCTCATTAAGTCATACTTCCATTTTCCTGCTCAACTTTCATATGTAAATACTGCAAATTGTTTCTTTAATTTACACACTCTTTAACCTACGATTACTTTATCTTCAGGATATTTTAACAAGCCCTTTCTATTTTCTTGTCGGCTTGCAAGAGCCAAGGCTAGCGTCAATGGACCTACTCTGCCTGCAAACATGGTAAATGAAATTATCAACCTACCCATCCAGCTTAAATCAGGTGTAATACCCATAGAAAGCCCTACCGTTCCAAAAGCAGAAGTTGCTTCAAAAAAAACTTCTAAGAAACTTTTGCTTTTCTCCGTAATCGTCAAAACCATAGTAACAATAATTACTAAAGCCATGGCAACTCCTATTACCGCCAATGACCTGCTTACTATTTCTCTCGGTATTCTTCTTGAAAAGATTTCCGTATCTTCTTTTCCCTTTATTATAGATATGATTGACAAAAAAAGAACTCCTGCAGTTGTGGTTTTAACACCACCAGCAGTTCCAGCTGGAGAACCTCCAATAAACATGAGAATTATGGTGAAAAATAATGTTGCCATAGTCAGTTCACCAGTTGGTAATGTGTTATAACCAGCTGTTCTCGGTGTAACTGAATGAAACATAGCTGAAAGTATTTTGCCTCTATTTGACAATTCTCCCAAGGTGGCAGGGTTATTGTATTCCAGTATTAGAATAGTCAGAAACCCCAAAACAATCAAAGAAAAGCTTATGAACAATACAAGTTTCGAATGCAAAAAAAGTCTAGAAAATTTTCTTTTCTGAACAACATCAAGGATCACCGTATATCCCAATCCACCGATTATAATCAAAGCCATAATCGTAACGTTCACCAAAGTATCATCTACAAATGGCGTCAAACTCTTAAAATCTCCAAACAGGTCAAATCCTGCGTTGCAAAAAGCTGATACGGAATGAAAAATACTCATTCCTATTCCCTTCCAAACTCCATAAATAGGAATAAATCTTATAGAAAGTAACATTGCACCAATACCTTCTATTATAAGGGTAGTTATAAGTATATATTGTGTGAGTCTAACTATTCCAGAAATGTTGAATTGATTTAACGCTTCCTGCATTACTAATCTTTCCTTTAAAGAAATTCTTTTGCGAAAGATCAGAGCAAATAAAGTTGCTATGGTCATAAAACCAAGCCCCCCTATTTGAATGAGGATTAGTATTACTATTTGTCCAAAAACAGTCCAATGAGTTGCTGTATCCACAACAACCAATCCAGTCACACACACTGCAGACGTGGCAGTGAATAACGAATTAATAAAACCTACACTTTCTCCATTCTTTGAGGCTATAGGCAAATTAAGCAAGATTGATCCTATTAATATAACGGTAGCAAAACCAATAACCAGAATTTGAGCAGGATTTAATTTTAATTTATCAATACGTTTATGAATTTCTATGGGTACCACCCCAATTCAAAATTTATCTATTCTCATAATATCACCAATAATCAATATAATATATTTAAAAAAGACTCATAAGAGCCTTTATTTATGCGTTTAATTTTTGTTTTGCCACTTCTACCAATTGCTTAAATCCAGCTTCATCATATATAGCCATTTCTGATAACATTTTTCTATTTACCTGAACTCCAGCCAACTTCAATCCATTTATCAGTTTGCTGTAAGACATTCCATTCATTCTAGCACCTGCATTAATTCTAACAATCCAAAGTTTCCTAAAATCTCTTTTTCTTAATTTTCTTCCTATATAGGCATATTTTAAAGATTTCATTACCGCTTGATTAGCAGGTCTAAAAATCTTGCTTTTTGCTCCATAGTAACCTTTTGCAAGCTTCAATATCTTTTTATGCTTCTTTTTTGCATTTATTGCTTTTTTTACTCTTGCCATGTTTTTCTACCTCCTTTTTATTTCTATTTATGCGTATGGTAATATTTTTTTGATTACTTTAGCGTCAGCACTTGATAAGAAACCAGCTTTTCTTAAATTTCTTTTTCTCTTTGCACTTTTCTTGGTCAATATATGGCTTTTATATGCCTTAGATCTTTTAACTTTTCCTGTTTTAGTCAACTTGAATCTCTTTGCAGCCGCACGGCTTGTTTTCATTTTTGGCATTGTTGTTTCCTCCTCTCTATCTTTTACGCATTTTTTGGTGCCAAAATCATAATCATGCTTTTACCTTCCATGAGTGGTTTTTTTTCTACGACACCCACTTGCGAAATAAGCTGTGTGAATTTTTCCATAACTTCATATCCTAGAGAAACGTAACCCATTTCACGTCCTCTGAATTTAAGAGTTACCTTCACCTTGTCACCACTAGTTAAAAATTTTATAGTGTTATTAGCTTTTACAGTTAGGTCATGGTCTTCAATCTTAGGGCTTAGTCTAACTTCCTTTACACTAATAACCTTCTGCTTTTTTCTAGCTTCTTTTTCTTTTTTAGAAAGCTCGTACTTATACTTTCCAAAATCCATGATTCTACAAACAGGAGGATTAGCCTGTGGTGCAATTTTAACCAAGTCTAATTTTTTTTCGAAAGCAATCTCTAAAGCCCTTTTTCCTGGTATTACACCTAAAGCTTCTCCGTCCGCATCGATTAATCTAACCTCACGATCCCTAATTTCTTCATTAATCTCTAAATCTTTAATAATTTGACACCTCCTAAGATTGATTGTTGTTTGTCTTTGAAAAATTTAATTATTAAAATAAAAAAAGCAGGATGTATAACATCCGCTTCACAAGTCTAAAACTACACCTATTGGTTAGTGAGTTTATTAACCTTACGAACAAAGTTGTAAGGTGAGAAGCGGATAACTTCTTCTTGATTTACTAACACATCTTATCATTATTATTTGCGGTTGTCAATGCAATTTATTCATTTCCTTTTTATGGTTTTTGTCTAAATAGCTGGTATTTAATACTTTATTATTTTATATATCAGTTTCAATAAATTGGATAAATTTGTTAGCTGCAAATAATTATTTTTTGTTATTATTCCTAATTATTCTTTATTTTTTCTGTCACAATGGGCAAACTAAGAATACCTAACAACGAAAGAGGGTGATGAATTATCGCAAAGAAAAAAGTTGTATTGATTGTACTCTGTTCATGTGTATTTCTCACTGTAACAGCGATACTTGGTTCCAATATAAGCAGTTCGTTTTCCCCGCAAATTAGTAACATGGGCAGAATTTTTCTAGTTGTCATATGTTGTGCTTTATTTATGTACTATATGAAACTAGATCGATCTCCTCAATTAGAGCCTGTACAGATAATGAAAATGGAGAAGGATGATAAAAAGAGTAAAACCGATAAACCCACCCCATCAATAAGATTTCATGATGTAGCCGGACTAGAAGAGGTTAAAGAGGAATTGGTTGAAATCATTGATTTCATCAAAAATCCAGAAAAATACTATAAGATGGGAGCAAAAATTCCTAAAGGAGTACTGTTCCATGGTCCTCCAGGAACAGGAAAAACTCTCTTAGCACAAGCTATTGCAGGGGAAACAGCGTCAGCTTTCTTTCCAGCAAGTGGTTCTGAATTCGTAGAAAAATATGTTGGCGTCGGAGCTAAACGAGTGAGAACCTTGTTTGAAAAAGCAAAGAAAGAATCTCCTAGTGTAATATTTATTGATGAAATCGATGCTATTGGAGCTAAACGAAGCACAGAAAGTAATAACGAAAAAGATCAGACTTTAAATCAACTTCTCATTGAGATGGATGGATTTCATTCAGAACAAACAGTTATAGTGATCGGTGCCACCAATCGAATAGATTTACTTGATGATGCTCTCCTAAGACCCGGAAGATTTGATCGACATATGTTCATTGGAAATCCAGATGTAAAAGCTAGGGAAGAAATACTTAAGGTTCATATACAAAACAAACCAATTGACGCCTTAGTCGATATAAAAAAACTGGCTAAAAGAACCCATGGCATGTCAGGTGCTCATCTTTCAAACATTGCTAATGAAGCTGCTATATTAGCTGTGAGAAACAATAAGAAACAAATAGGCATCGATGAATTCAATCAAGCGATTGAAAAAGTGGTTGCAGGGCTTCAAAGAAAAAATGCAGTAGTCATAGAAAAAGAAAAAAGAACTGTATCCTTCCACGAAGCCGGTCATGCCTTACTGGGCAAACTATTAAATACAGATTCAGTATCTAAGATATCAATAGTACCTCGTGGTGAGGCTTTAGGATATGTATTATACTCCCCAGAAGAAGATCGTTATTTAATAACTACCAAAGAACTTAAAAATAAGATCCAAGTACTTTTAGGTGGTAGAGCTGCCGAGCAACTGATATTTGGGGAGGTTTCTACAGGAGCAAGGGATGATCTAAAAAAAGCCAACAGCATTGCATATCAAATGGTTTGTGAATATGGTATGAGCAATTTAGTTAATAGGGTATTCGACATCTCATTAATTAAAAATTGTTATAGTATGATCGATGGTGAGATAAAGAATATAATAGATGAATGTTATATCAATTCAATAAGTAAATTAGAAACCAACTTAGATCTTTTAAATAGAGTGTCCAGTGAATTGTACGAAAAAGAAACTTTGACTGGAGAAGAATTAGACTTGATAATAAAAGACTTTGAAAACAAACCAGAGTGTTGTTTTGCAACATAAAAAGAGCCTGTAAAAATTTGGCTCTTTTTCTTGTATTTTAAATTTTCCTCGTTTCAACATCTTCAAGAAGATTTTCTATGAAGAATTCTAGTTCTTGGCTTCCTAACTCCCCTTGATCTCTAGAACGTACTGATATTGTATTTGATTCCATTTCTTTTTCGCCCACTATAATCATATATGGAATCTTTAGAAGCTGAGCCTCTCTTATTTTATAACCTATTTTTTCATTTCTATCATCTAATTCTACCCTTAAATCTGCATTTTTCAATTTAGTAGCTATTTCTTTTGCATATCCATGAAACTTGTCAGCAATAGGCAGTATTTTAACCTGCACAGGGGCAATCCACGCAGGGAACTTTCCTGCAAAATGTTCTATCAAAATTCCTATGAATCTTTCAATACTTCCATATATAACGCTATGAAGCATTACAGGTCTATGTTTTTCTCCATCGCTACCAGTGTATGACAACTCAAACCTTTGTGGCATTTGAAAATCAAGCTGTATTGTACCACACTGCCAAGTCCTGCCAATGGAGTCTTCCAAGTGAAAATCTATTTTAGGACCATAAAAAGCTCCGTCACCTTCATTAATTTTGTAAGGAAATCTTTTTTCTTCAAGCGCCTCTCTTAATGCTTCGGTAGCGATATCCCATTCTTCATTTGTTCCCATGGAATTTTCTGGTCTTGTTGATAATTCTATCCTATATTTAAAGCCAAACACATTATAAATATAATCAATAAAATCTATTCTATTAACTAATTCATCCTTTATTTGTTCAGACAACATAAATATATGTGAATCATCTTGAGTAAAGCATCTAACTCTCATAAGTCCATGTAATGCACCAGAAAGTTCATGTCTATGAACAAGTCCCATTTCAGCAAGTCTTATTGGAAAATCTCTATATGAGTACATTTTCCTTTTATATACTAACATTGATCCTGGACAATTCATTGGTTTAACAGCATAATCCATTGAATCTATATTCGTAAAATACATATTTTCTTTATAATGATCCCAATGACCAGATGTTTGCCAAAGCTGTTGATTTAAAATGATGGGTGTTTTAACTTCATCATAACCTCTTTTTTTATGAGATTTTCTCCAAAACTCTTCTAATATATTTCGTATCACCATACCTTTTGGATGAAAGAAGGGGAATCCTGGACCTTCTTCTTGAATACTAAACAAGTCCAATTCCTTGCCTAGTTTCCTATGATCTCTCTTCTTGGCTTCCTCTAACCTAGTTAGATATTCATCTAGCAGTTTTTGTTTTGGATATGATGTGGCATATATTCTTTGGAGCATCTTATTTTTCTCACTACCCCTCCAGTAAGCACCTGCAACACTCAATATT
This sequence comes from Alkaliphilus sp., assembly GCA_018335765.1. Lineage (GTDB taxonomy): Bacteria > Bacillota > Clostridia > Peptostreptococcales > Thermotaleaceae > JAGXRU01. Next base: position 3,644 of record JAGXRU010000129.1, on the reverse strand, counting down.
TTAATAGCTTTTACTGGTTTTGTAGATGGCAAATGAGGTCCTGCACACAGATCAACAAATTCTCCTTGTTTGTAAAAAGAAAGAATTGTATTCTCTGGGAGGTCCTCAATAAGTTCAACCTTATAGCTTTCATTTTTTTTCTTCATGTATTTTATAGCTTCATCTCTTGACATCTCAAATTTTTCTATTTGAAGATTCTCTTGACAAATTTTGTCCATTTCTTTTTCGATTATTCCAAAATCTTCTTCTGTAAATCTATGTTCTGAGTCAAGGTCGTAATAAAACCCATTTTCAATGGGTGGTCCTATGGCTAGTTTTGTATTTGGAAATAATCGCAAAACAGCCTGTGCCATTATATGAGAACTGGTATGTCTGAAAATATCCTTTCCATCTTCATCTTCGAATGTTAAAATACTTACTTCTGCGTCCTCATAAAGCTGATATTTTAGTCCTACTGCCTTTCCATTCACTTCTCCACCCATAGCTTCCTTAGCCAACCTCGAACTAATATCATTAGCAATATCAAAAATAGTAGCCCCTATGTTGGCTTCCTTTACAGAACCATCTTTTAAAACAATTTTGATTTTTTCCATAACCTAACCTCCTCGATTCTCAAGCAAAACTTATTTATGCATCATCTGAAAATAAATTTATTGAAAATAAATTTATGTTAAAAGCAGTATGAAACCTTGCAGAATTCCTATAAGAAAACCAATGAGGCCACCCAAAAGTTCTATATGCTTTAACTCTTTTTTAGCAATAGCAATGATTATTATTTCCAACCTATCCAATTCAAAATTGATTATTTTTTCTTCAATTATTTGTGCGATTTTTATCTCTGTTGCTGCCTTATGAATAATAGTTTCTGCCAATTCGTTGAAAATAGTTTCTGCCTCTTGATCTATCACTTCATCTATATAGTTTAGTATTAAAGCTTTAAAGGTACTTGGTATAATAAAGGGCAACTTTTGCTCCACAACTTTCTTTATCTTGCCTCTAACTTTAACTAATATTTCGCTCTTGTTTTGTTCATGTAAAAATTTTGCAATAATTTCTTCGATAGAAACTAGCTCCGATTCCACAATTTGTCCAATGCTTTTAGCCAATTCAGCTTGTCTCTTAGGAATCAATCCCTGTATCTTAATATTAGTCATTGGAATATTAAATGGTTTTAATGGTCTGAATATTAGTTTTATAGCCATAATATTCGTTACCCAACCGATAATTCCTCCAACTATAGCTAAAATTGATAGTTCAATCCAAAACAATACGATTCACCCCTGCATTTATCTTTTGAAAATATTAATTTTCTTATATTCCAACTTATTAAGTCTAACATAGCTATTATGCTTCTACAAGACACTTCAGATAAATTTTAATAAGAGTAGAGATCAATCTCTACTCTTGCTTTACATTTTGTGTCGATGTACACAACTTGCATCCATTACAGAAAAACATTCTTTCAGAAAAGATGCTTTTTATTGTCTGTAAAATTTCTCGACTTTTCAATTTCCCTTCATAATGAATTATTATTTGTTTTGGTGCTAAGGTTATCAAAGAGCTAATAAGTAAATCATCATAACTTATGTCCTTATCGGCCATTTCTGTTGCTATATCTTCTAAGTAATCATTATTTATCATGCTATTCATTTTGTCATAGATATGGTATTTCCCACCATCACTCATAATTACATTAACAATATCAATTTTTGCTTCCTGTATATCTACAAAATATCGCAATAGTTTGATGAATTCATTATACTCCTTTTCCATAATAAAATCTTCCACAGCTTTATCAATATGATCTTCCAGTTCCTGCATATAATTCTTTAACCTAAACCGAACGAAACCCTCTAGATTTATAATCTGGTTTTCTTGCAAAAAATCTATGACCTTTTGAAGAATTATCGCCTTCCTACTTATTTTATAGGTAACGCCTTCTCCATATTTAAACTCCTCATTTTCTTGTATGTTAGTCAAATGTTTAAAAATTTTTTGTCTTTCTGCAAGATTGAAGTAGTAATAGTTGTTCATAAGAGTCTTATGAACTAATTTTTCCTCTAAATCATTAAAAATAATATCTGAAAAGGCATTGCTAATGTAATTGGAAAACATTATTTTAAAGTCATTAAAAATGTAGTTTTTTAATGACTTTATATCGAGCTCGAAATCTATTTCTATAACTTTACCGTATTTTGTATTTTTCTTTGTGATTAAGATTCCCTCTTTTTCAAAAAAAATAAGTTCCTTACTTAATCTATTGTCAATGTATTCTGAATACTCATTTAGTATTAGAGTTAGCAAATTCACAGGTTTCACTCCCTTCTACCTTACTAGTAGTATATGTTTAATAAAAAGGAATATTCAAAATACACAATTACATTTATTGTTCATTGTACTATTTCAAAAATTGGTATTATCGATCCCACATCAATTGGCATATTCTCATCTAAAAAAACTGCCTCTATTTGATATTTTCTTGAAAAATTAATTATTTGCTCAAATTCAGGATGCCATCTCAAACTACCCGTGAATGCCATTAATTTTTTATTTATCAATCCTGACGCTCCCCCAATAAAACCATACTCTAGTCCTGGCAAGCTTATATTTCCATGTGAAATAATCAAGACGTCAACCCCGTTTTTTTCTAATGCTTTAGCAATTCCCTTATCTGATGTGATTATCGCATTATCATTTACTACACACATTGAGCACTTTGCGTATCCTTGTTTTACATCAATAAAGCTAATCCCATTTTGTTCGAGTAGCTTTAAAGTTACTTTGTCTGTATATTTCAGGTTGTGAATGGCGTATTTTCCAACTCTCCCTATATTATATGCAATATTGTTTGGATAGTTACTAGATAGTATGGAATCGCCTTTAATTACCTTTAATTCTTTATCAAATAATCTATTCTTAAAGTTAGTGTATATGTTTGGTGCTACAACTATGCTTTCTCTTTCTATATGATGAATTAAAATATCAGGATGACCAGAAATAGCAGAATAAACTTCTTTACAAATTGGTACTTTAATTGTTTCTATCCCTAAGCCTTTTAAACCATTCTCAATTTTAGCAGAAATTCTGCTATCCATTATCACACTTACAACTCTAGACTTTGGCAGTAAGGGCATTTCAATTGCTCTGTAATTCAAAATGTTCACCTCAAACAAGCAAACGTATTTTTCAGCACCTATTCTAAATCTTTCTCATGCATACTTCATAGTAAAACGACCTTTGCTTCAAAGCATACTATCTTTTCTGCAATCTATTGTTTGATCGCAACTCCTATTGAGCAGCACTATACAATTTTTCCAAATGTTCTTTGTGAAATTTATATACGGTATTGCAGAAATGACATGTTAGTTCTGCTTCTCCATCTTTTTGTATGATCTCCTTTAGCTCATTTCTTCCGACGCTTATTAATGCTTTTTCCAACCTTTCTTCTGAACAATCACAATTATATCTTATCTCATTCTTTTCTAAAATTTCAAATTCAAAACCCTCTAATATTTTGTTTAACATCTCTTCTCCATCCAAACCCTCCTCAATAATACTTGTTATTGCAGGAAGGCTTTTAATTCTATTTTCCAGCCTATCTATTAATATTTCTTCAGCATCAGGCAAAACCTGTATGATAAACC
>JAGXRU010000128.1 GCA_018335765.1 Alkaliphilus sp. | reverse complement strand
TTCTTTATCTCTACACGGGTATTTAGCCTTTCTTGCCCTACTTCCCTAAGTGAAATATTGGCATCACACCTCAATGACCCTTCTTCCATTTTGCAATCAGATATCTCGGAATACTCAAGAATACTTTTCAGTCTTTTCAAGAATTCTACTGCGTCCTCCGGAGAGCTTAAATCTGGTTCCGTAACTATTTCAATCAATGGTATCCCTGTCCTGTTGTAATCTACAAGACTTATTGGTTCATCTTCAAGATGAATAAGCTTTCCGGCGTCTTCTTCTATATGAATTCTATTAATCCTAACTCTTTTATCACTCTCTCCAAAGGTCACATCGATATATCCATTTCGACATATAGGCAAATCAAATTGAGATATTTGATAAGCTTTTGGCAGATCTGGATAAAAGTAGTTCTTCCTATCGAATTTATTCATAAGATTAATTTCACAATTTAGTGCCTTTCCAGCTTTTACTGCGAGCTGTACTACTTTTTCATTCAACACAGGCAGAGTTCCTGGTAATCCAATACATATGGGACATGTATTTTCATTTGGATTAGCACCAAATCTAGTGGAACAAGAACAAAAAATTTTAGAATCCGTCAGTAATTCCACGTGTATTTCAAGTCCAATAACTGTTTCAAATGCCATTTTTAATACCTCCTAAAATTTCGGTATTCTACTATCTAATCCTAACTCTTGCTCCAAGCTAAAAGCTGCTTGTAGCAGTTTTTTCTCTTGAAAGTGGTTTCCAATTAAATGAAGTCCAATGGGTAATCTTGAAGAACTAAATCCACATGGTATTGAAATAGCAGGTAACCCTGCAATATTAATATTAACAGTATAAATGTCTGATAAATACATCTCCAAAGGGTTAGCTGTTTTTTCTCCTATGGGAAAAGGTAATATAGGAGATGTCGGACTCAGTAGTATATCATATTTGCTTAATGCATCTTTAAAGGTTAAATTTATCTTATTTTTCAACTCCATGGCTTTTTTGTAATAAGCATCATAATAGCCAGATGACAAAACATATGTTCCAAGCATAATTCTCCTCTTCACCTCTTGTCCAAAACCTTCTGTCCTAGTTTTTACAATCAAATCCTCTATGCTCTCGTATTCATCTGTCCTATGACCATATCGTATACCATCATATCTGGCAAGATTTGAACTGGCCTCAGCAGATGAAATAATGTAATAGGCTGATAACCCTGACTCAGTTGCAGGAAATGAAAATTCCTCCACTGTAGCACCTAATTTCTCCAATAATCTAATGGAATTATAAACAGACTCATATATTTCATTGTTAATTCCATTTTGGAAGAATTCTTTTGGTACTCCGATCTTCAACCCTGATATACCTTCATCAATATTTTCAACATAGTTTTCAGTAATGGTTCCTTTGTAGCTGGTAGAATCCATTTTATCTTCACCTTGAATTGCTTGAAGTGACAAGGCACAGTCCTTGACATTTTTTGTCAAGGGTCCCATTTGGTCTAAGGATGAAGCAAAGGCTATCAGACCGAACCTTGAAACCAAACCATAGGTTGGTTTCAAACCTACTATCCCACAAAAGGAAGCTGGTTGCCGTATTGATCCACCAGTATCTGACCCAATTGCCAAGGGTGCAAATCCAGCCGCCACTGCTGCAGCTGATCCACCAGAAGATCCACCCGGAACACATTCCAAGTTCCAAGGGTTGCGGGTTTTTTTATAGGCAGAGTTTTCCGTAGATGATCCCATCGCAAATTCATCCATATTTGTCTTGCCTATGATAATCGCTCCAGAATCATTCAGTTTTTTCACTATTGTAGCATCATAGGGTGGAATGTAATTCTCCAATATTTTAGAGGCACAAGTAGTCTTTAATCCCCTTGTGGATATGTTATCTTTAAGAGCCACAGGAATTCCTCCCAACAACCCTATATCTTCGCCTTTTGCTATCTTATTATCAATCCTATCAGCAGCCCTAATTGCTCCATCTTCATTAATACTTATAAAAGCATTTACATCACTATCATATTTACTTATTTTTTCTATATATGATTGTGTTACTTCCCTTGCGGAGAAATTTTTTTCCCTATAACCTTTCAGTATATCTTGTATCGACATGTCTTCAAACTTCATGATTTCCTCCTACTCTATGACCTTTGGTATTTCCAAATAACCATCTCGCATTGCTCTTGCGTTTTGAAATAACTCTTTTTTATTTTCATAAACTGACACCCTGTCAGATCTGAGGAAGGTATCAGCTTTAGCTGATTCAACAGGTTCACCATCGCAATTTTCATTTTGCAGATTGTCAAAGTGCTTTAAAATATCCTCAAACTCCATAGCCAATACAGCGGCTTCTTTTTCGTCAAATTGCAATTTTGCAAGCTTTGCAATATATTTCACATCTTCAATATTTATTTTCATGGTTTCCTCCTTAAGGCATTATTCTATTCTTATCTCTAGGTAATAGTGTTGCTTCCCTTATATTTTCTAGCCCTAATATTTTCATGGTCAACCTTTCTAACCCTATGGCAAAACCGCCGTGTGGGGGCATACCATACTTAAAACTTTCCACATAGAATCCAAAGTCTTCAGGGTCTAGTCCGAATTTTTTCATATTACTCTTTAGCATTTCATAATCATGGATACGTTGACCACCTGTAGTTATTTCCAGCCCCTTATAAATAAGGTCAAAGCTTCTTGTCATGCCTTCGAATCCTTCATCAGGCATAGTATACATTGGCCGCTTTGATGCAGGGTATTTTGTTAAAAAGACAAAATCACTATTATATTTGTCTTTAATATATTTTGAAAAGATTATTTCACCTTCAGCATCTAGTGTTCCCACTGGAGATTTCTTGCCAAAGTCTTCCTGAAGTATCTCTTGTGCAACAGAAAGTGAAATTCTTGGGATAGTCACTACTTCCTTTAATTGGGTGTTATACAGGTCTAATTCTTTTTGACAAGTATTCCTTAAATGCTTATAGAGAAATTTGATAAACTCCTCTTCCAAATCCATTAAATCTTCTTCGTCAGTTATAAATCCCATTTCTACATCAAGGCTTACATACTCATTAAGATGTCGCCATGTATTGTGCAGCTCTGCCCTGTAAGCATGACCAATTTCAAATACAGACTCAAAGCCTGCACCTACCATCATTTGCTTATAAAACTGTGGACTTTGTGCTAAAAATGCTCTGCGGTCAAAATAGTTCACTGTAAACATTTCAGACCCGCCCTCTGTGCCAGATGCAATAATTTTAGGTGTGTGTATTTCTGAAAATTTCTTGCCCCTTAGGAAGTTTCTAAAAGCCTCAACTATTTCCTCCTGAATCTTAAATACAGCTCTTCTATCAGGTCTCCTCAGGCTTATATATCTAAAATCCAATTCTGTTTCCAAAGTAGCATTTACTGTCTTTTGGTTAATACTAAAGGGAAGTAAATCGTAATATGTTTTTCCTGCAATTTCGATTTTACTAACTCTAATCTCGAATCCTCCAGGTGCTTTGTCATTTTCCATAACACTTCCAATTACCTTTAGTGCCATCTCAAGCTTCAATTCTTGAAGTATTTCCATATCCTCTATAACCAGCTGAACTATACCTGATTTGTCTCTTAAAAAAGCGAAACCGAATTTTCCGAAGCTTTTAATTTTAAATACCCAACCCCTTAGACAGACTTCTTCACCTTGGCCTTTTTCAATTTGGTCTATAAATGTTCTTTCCACACTACTTCTCCTCCTTATTTAAATAAGTCAAAAATAAAAAAACCCTTCATCCCTAAATAAAAGGGACGAAAAGTTTATTCGCGGTACCACCCAATTTAACTAGTTATTAAACTAGTTCTCTCAATAAGCACAGAAACAGTTTCGATGCTCTCCAAACAATAACGGGTTGGCACCGTCTAAGTCTACTCTCCAAAAGGATTTCAGTTAGAAGCTCAAAGATGTTCTTCAATAAATGTTTCGTATTGGTCTTTCACCATCACCAACTCGCTTTGACTACATCACATATCTACTCTTCTTATCGTCGCTTTTGATTAAATATTCAATTATTATTGTTTATTATTATATTTTTTATGCAAACTTATGTCAAGGCATTTTTTTTATTGTATTTAATTTATCTTATTTAATTTATGATAATGTAATTTTGTTAATCAATATCTAGTTTCACATGCACACTAACTATCAAATCGCAATATCACTGTTAAATGCTAGTATCTCTTGTTCATTAATTCATAAATCTCCATTTCTGAAATTTTGTCTTGAAAAGAAGATTTTTCTCTGAACTTTTTCATTATAGTGAAATGATTTCTTTTTAATAGTTTTATTGATTTCTGATTGTTTGCATTGACAACGGCTTCTATTGAATAGAGATTCATGGTTTCAAAGCCATACTTAATCACTACAGCTACTGCTTCCTGCATAATGCCTTTTCCATGAAAATTTGGTAGTAGTTCATATCCAATATCTGCTCTGGATTCATGCTCAGAAATATTCCATAAGCAAACGGTTCCTACTAATTTTTCGTTACCTTTTACTCTAATCGCCCATAAGATCCATTTATTTTTAATGATTCCATCCTTTATATATTTAATGAATTGTCGTGCTTCCTCAATTGTTTTAGACTTTGGTCTATCCATAAATCGCAACACCTTTTTATCAGATTTGAGTATAAACACTTCCTTTTCATCCTCTAATGCAAGTTCTGTTAAATCAAGACATTCTGTTGTGATAAATGGAAATGGTGTGAATTCGATTTTATTCATGATCCCTGATCTGGTTTCTTTCACACTGTTCCCCCCTAAAGACTTCAGTATATTAGAAAAAAATACTGCCCTTTTATTAAAACGGTCAGTATCTTTTTTTACTTTCTTCTTAATATTAAAAAACTTTCATAAATTCTTCAAGAAAAATATTTCTTCAATATTCTCAAATGTTCTATTCTTTGCTTATACCACGCCCTTAGATAGCCACCTTTTAAAATACAGAAAAATTGGCAGAGGAATTATTATCCATCCAAAACTTTTAACCAGAGAGTTCTTTGCCCGTTCAACTTGTCTTTCCTTTTCTGCTAACACCATTTCATCATATCTTTCTTTTATTTCTGCTTCAGAAAGCTCCTCTTCTCCGGCAATTTTCTGTTCTACCCCCCAACGCTTAAATTCTTCAAAAGATTGTTGGTATGATACAGGCGAAATAAGGTCTGTTGCTGCCATAAATGCAGCTACACTCCCTCCAATGACCATCATCAATGTTGCAAATAAAACCAAATATATATATACATTTCTAATCACTTGCTCTCCTCCTTCTTTTGATTCACCTTTACTTCCTGCTATAATTAAAAAAATTACTGCAACTACAAATATCGGTATTACTAATGATAATGAGAAAACCATTTTTCACCTCATCTCTGATGGTAATACTTTATGATCATCGCACTTTAGACGACATTTATCATCTATAAGTTCCATATATTATTATACTTTATACAGAAAAATTTTACGAACATTTTTAAAACTGCGACTTGATTATATGAGTTACTGATTTACTATAATTCCTTGATTTTTTTTACCAAAGTCTAACATAGTTGGATATAATATATACACGACATTAATTCTTTTGGGAGGTATTTATGAAAAACTTGGATTTTATTTACAATAGACACAGTGTTCGAAATTTTACAAATGAAAGCGTTCCACAAAATGACATTGATGAAATAATTAAAGCAGCTACCTATGCTCCTTCCGCAAAAAATGTTCAGAACTGGCATTTTGTTGTATTGAAGAATAAACATAAAATTCAGCAAATAGCAGGAATTGTTGAAAATAAAAATTCTAAACTTGTTGATTCCCTTGAGGATGAAAATCTTAAAAAAGAGTTAGTTAAATTCAGGACATATCATACCATTTTTAAAAATGCACCTGTTCTGATTTTTGTATTTGCAGGTTTATACAAAGATATCACTGTTGACATATTAAAATTAAAAAATGCCTCTTCTGAAGAGATACAGAATATCACGAGAATCGCTCCAACTATTCAAAGCATTTCCGCTTCCATTGAAAATCTATTGCTTTCAGCCTCAGCCTTAGGTTATGGTGCCTGTTGGATGGTAGGTCCTTCATATGCCTTCCAAGAAATCGAAGATTTTCTTGGCTTTAAAAAAGAAGGTTATTTTTTGACTTCATTAATACCTATTGGTATTCCTGAAAGCATTGATTTAAAAAGTCCTAAAAGGAAACCATTGGAAGAAGTAATGACTGTCATAGATTAACTTCCACCTACTAAAATAGTTCGCATTTGCACAACTATCTTTCTGTATTCATTCATACTTTGATGGAAATACTATTTCCGAGGTGATAGTATGAAATCAATAAAAAAAATACGCATTTTCATGATTGCTTTTTTCTTAATAATTTTGTTGCCTGCATGTGGAGAAAAACCTCAGAAGCCAGCACCAAAGCCTGAAGATACACTTCCTGAAATGCCGAAAGTGATTGAGGAAATTGAAAAAGATATATTAAAAATAATGACATTGGCTGACAAAATCCCATATTTCGAGAGGGTCATAATCCAAAAAGAAAAAATAGAAGAGAAATCTAAAATAGAAAAAATCCAAATGGCAGAAATTGGAGAAGAATTAGGTCAAGAATCCGAATCAAAACCCAAAGCTAGTTCTCCCCAAGAACAACCAAAGCCTATGACAATCGAAGATAGCATACTTACGGAAATACTTAATAAAGAAAAAACTTCACCTGAAGATAAAAAGGAGGATAAACCGCCTAAAGACATTGCAGAAACATGGAAAAGTATTAATACCACCACCAGGGGACTTCATGACAAATGGAATGTCTTAGAACCGTTATTGATTAAACAGACTGTTTCTCCAGAAATTCTGACCGAATTTGAAGATAACATGGACAAACTGACTAATCTGGCTATTAGCAAAAATTATTTTGGAGCCATTACCACTGCCAATAAATTGACTTCATTTCTCCCTAAATTTATGGCTTTCTATAAAAAAGATATTCCTCCTACTATTTTTGTTTTAAAATATCATTTAAGAGATGTGGTTCTTAATGCAGCCGTAGAAAATTATCCTCAGGCTCAAGAAAGTCTTAACCAAATAAAAGAACAGAGCCAAAACATTAAAACAGATCTCATTGAAAAAAAGGCGAAATCAACTGCCGAAAAATTTGACGCTTCACTTGCTAATCTCCAAAAGTCCTTGGAAAAAAAGGATATAAATTTAATTAAAATTAACGCTGCGATAACGATGAAAAATATTATATTGATGAAGGATGATTTGTTGGGTTCTATATAACAATTTAAACACCAATGATGATATGATACCATCTATAGGAATTATTCGTCACAGACTTCCGTTATAATAATATTCAATTTCTTTTGAAGATCAATTTCTTCGAAATTATTTTTTATGCCCTCTACTGTAGGAAAAATCCTTACCACAGGTCTAGTTGGTGCACCCTTGTTATTATCAATAATTATTGCCTTTTGTCCATTGCTTAGCTTAACGATTGAACCCACTGGATAAATATTAATATGTTTCATGAAAGTTTTAACTAAATCAGAATCATAGTGGAAATTCCCCATACCAACAAGAAATTCTAATGCCTGTGCATTACTAACCTTGCTTCTGTAGACCCTATTAGAAGTCATAGCATCATATGTATCAGTTATTGCCACAATACGAGAGAACAGAT
>JAGXRU010000127.1 GCA_018335765.1 Alkaliphilus sp. | reverse complement strand
TATACTTTAAATGCAAGAACTCCAAAGTCTGCCTGTTCTTGTACATTGTCGAGCCAACCCTCACGAACATCCTCTCCTGTAACTCCTCCCCACATTCCATAGTCAACAATTGCCTGGTCTTTAATTGCGGCTAACTTGCATTGAAGGTTTTCGACACTTCTAACTGATGGAGTCGATGTGCAAGGCATGTCCACTATCATGGTAATACCGCCGCTAGCTGCTGACGAGGTACCTGTCAGGAATGTTTCTCTATGCGTAAATCCAGGATCATTGAAATGGGTATGGGAGTCAATACAACCTGGAAGTGTTAAAAAGCCCTCTGCGTCAATTACTTCTGCCGCTTCAATCCACTCTGTGCTAGGAACAAAGCCTACAATTTTTTCATCAATTACCAATATGTTTGTGAGCATCGTGTCATCGCCCTGCGGTATTCTTGCGTTTTTAATCATTACATCTACTTTCATTTTATTAATCCTCCTTTTGTATTTAGGTAGTTTTTTATTTAATATGTTTTAGCACTTTTTCTTAAAATTACTCTTACTCCATGAGGTGAGTTTCTAAAATTTGATCTTTTCGCAGCTTTTCCAACCCCAAATAGTACTCTAAAGAATTTAACAAATAATCAAGTTTAACCGGTCCAACAATCTCAGAACCAGTTACCGAGACACCATATCTCGCAGCCTCATCTTTGATGAAATTATAGACTCGATATAATGGTGTGGCACCACAATCGAACATATTCATTGACACTACAGTTCCTTCTCTTTCAGGAAATTTAATACCAACTGCACGCACTGTTGAGAATCCGCCGCTTGGCCCTCTGACGCCCTTTGCAATGATTTTTGCTATCTCCAGCTTTTCTGTAGATAAAAACACATTATATGCTGTCAATCCTTCCATATCAGCACTGACGATGGTAGCTCCTGCGGTTGGATGAAGTGATGCAGAACCGATATCCGGTCTTCTCTCATCTGTATGGGCAACTAGCTTTAAACCTTCATACTGCCCTTTGCGGATAAAATTCAATGTTTTCCTATCCTCATTTCTCGCATTTGCTCCTGAAAAGTACACCGGCACCTGAAATCTCTTAAATACTTCAATACCAATTTCTTCCGCTAATGCTTTGCATTCATCCAATGTAATATTTTTGAATGGGAAAATAGGAATCGTATCCTGAGCCCCAATTCTTGGATGTGTTCCTTGTTGCTCTTCCATATTGATCAATTCATAACTCTTACTCGCTAAAGACAAAAGTGCCTCCTTTAAAGGCTGAGGTTCTCCTATTAAGGTCACAACCGTACGGTTAAAATCATGCTCAGGTTCATAGCTAACCAGCTTTACACCTTCTAAATTTCTCACCGCATTTACAATGGCTTCTACAACTTCTTGTCTTCTTCCCTCGCTGAAGTTAGGAACAGCGAGAACATACTGCTTTTCATTCATTTAATCAACCTCCTTTACTTGCAGCTTCAATTATCATAACTCAATTCATTTACTGAATTCTCGAAATATTCCAAAACCCCTTTGTAATATTTCTACAATTTTCCTCAATTTGCATGGTGAAAATGTTTGAGTTCTTTGTTTTATTTCTACAATTTTATTTGATTTTTTGCCGTCATATTGCGTATTTTTAAATTCAAAGCCTGTTAATATCAGTAGTCACTTAATAAGCAAAATATGTCACAGATTAAATTTACCCATTTACCAATCATTTTATAGCAGGAATTTATTTTTAAAAAGCTAATATTTTATATATATCATATATCATACAAGGTAAATACTAAAGAATAAAATCTCGGAGAGGGGATAAACAATGGGATTAAAATTAATTGATCTTTCACAGGAAATTTTTCAAGGAATGTCAGTTTTTCCTATGCACCAAAAAACATTCATTATGACAAATATGGGTCATGATGAGAACAAAGCAGCCACTGGAAGCAAAAAACTCGGCTTCTCTGCAAGAAATCTTCTGATCAGTGAACACGGAGGTACACACTGTGATGCAGTATGGGAATACAAGCCATCAGGTCAAACCATTGACCAAATGCCACTTCATCATTTTTGGGGCAGCGCTATCTGTATTGATGTATCAAATGTTCCCACTACCCGTTACATAGAGCCGGAGGATCTAAAGAGAGCAGTTTCTCAATCAGGACAGATAATACAGTCCGGTGACATTGTCTTACTATACACTGGTCATCATGACCGCCATTTCAATACCGACAAATGGCAAACCACCTACTCGGGCCTCAGCTACGCAGGTGCAAAATGGTTAGCTGACCAAGGCGTAGTAAATATTGGAGTCGATGCACCCGCTATTGACCATCCCGATGATTTAGACTTCTCCGGTCATCTGATCTGCGGTGAGTACGATATCACCAATACCGAAAATCTTTGCAACCTTGATAAGGTCGTAAATCAACGTTTCTTATTTTTCGGGCTTCCCCTTAAAATAAGGGATGGCTCTGGTTCGCCGATCCGCGCAATCGCACTGTTAGAAGAATAATCCTTATGATCATAACCTCAGTATAATCGTATTGGGGTTATGATTATACAAAACATCTAAGATACCTTAAGTATCTTCATGATCTTTAAAGCAGTCTCAAGGTTGAATCGATCCTCTGGATTATCTATATCTCTACCTGTAATCTGTTTGATTCGCCGAATTCTATAGAGAATTGTGTTATAGTGAGTAAACAATATTTCTGACATCTTCTTTAAATTTCCATTTACCTCAAAAAATATTTGCAAGGTTTTCACGAGTTCAGTATTTTTGACTCGATCATACTCAACCAGGGACCCCAGAGTCTGAATATATAAGCTGAAAAGCTCCTCTTTCAGGCTTTCTTTGCATAAAATTTTATAAACACCCAAATCATCAAAATGCATGATTTTATCTTTACTGAGCAAAGCACCCGCTTCAATGGCTCTTTGTGCCTCTTTTGCACTTTTGTATACTTTCTCTAATCCTCTGTAGTTTCCACCTACACCAATAATAAAATCACCTTCCCTAAATGTCTCTTTAGCTATATGTTTAATGATTTCTCCATATGCTTTCACTTGATTTTTGACATCCTCTTCACTGCTAACCATTATAAGAATGATTATTGTATCTTCTTTGCTAAGAGTAAGACCTTGACATTGTTGACTGCTAAGAGCCTTCTCTAATTTCAACAAAAATTTAGCCTTGTTATTATCCACGGATTCTTGCTTTCGCTTTTTATTCTGCTCCGAAAAATTCAATAAGTTCATATTCAGTACAGTATAATATCCGCCCTGGTCAAGCTTGTAAATATTCCCTCTGTTTACCGCGGCTACCTTTCTTTTCTCATCTCCTGAGATGAGATCTTCAAAAAATTCTATTTTATAACGATGCTCCACTTCATATACAGAGCTTTTTTTTAAAAATTCCAAGGCTATTATTGTGGATGCCAACTCCAAAGCTACCTTATCAAAATTACTAATGGGACGGTTTGTTTCCCAGACGATAATATGACCATCTACTTGTCCTTTAACGATGATGGGAACAATAGTTTTTTTGATAATCTTCTCATCCACTTTTTCAAGCTTTTCTACCTTAAGGCTTGTTTTTTTGTTTTCATAATTATTGTCGAAAAATATACTGCTTTTCTCAATGAGCTTTTCATAGTCAACATTCTCTAGCTTGTCTTTATGATAGATATATTCATGGAAGTTGTGATCTCTAACGATAATGGGATTATTAATTGTTTTCTTTAGGGTCTTGACGATTTCCCTTACACTACCACCCTTGAGCACCACCGTCATAAGATCGTTATGAACTGTTTCCATTTTTTGCAATAATGCCGCCTGCTTATTAAATATCTCCATAAAAATAGGTGTCATGATGTCTGAAAAGGCAGTGGCATAATAAAGATCAATAATTGGAAAATCCAAAGAATCTGCCAGATCCATTACTTCCTTTGACAAGCATTCAATGTATGGGTATATCTTTATTCCAATTCCTGCTAATTTTTTTTTACTGCACTCTATAATCAATTTTTTTTGTATCTCAATATCATCCTTTCGGAAGGAATAAGCAGTGGTCAGTAGTAGTTCCCCTTCACTTAGCCAATGCAAAATATCAGGGTCAGCCATGACATTTACTCTTGTAATGATTTTATTCATTCCTCCATGCCCTGCAACAATTTTACATTTATCCATACATTCCATTTCCATAGCTGCTTTAATCGTTATCCCACTTTCTTTCAAAATCATAACTGCACCCCATTTTATTTTGCTGCTTTAATTCGATTACTATGTTTTTGTAGAATTCGATATGCATAATGGCAAATCCTCTATTAAAAAGCAAGTTCTAAATAATGCGTACCTCTGGTAGTGGATAAAACAAGTGGAAAGTACAGTTTTAAAATCTACGGAAATATATGTATAATGTTAATCATAAACATTTATGGGTATGTGTAAATAAAAAACTAAAGAGGAAGGAGAATATTTATGAAAAATAAAAAATACGCATGGATTAACGCAATATTTTTGGCTTTCACTCTGATTGTCAATACTTTAGGTGCTATAGGTGCAATAAATGGACTCTCCCAAAAACAAATTTCCGATATGTTTCCTACACTTATAACACCAAACCCACCTACCTTTAGCATTTGGAGTATAATCTACTCATTACTGATTACATCTGTTATTATGATGATTATTTTTAAAAAAGATTTCTACTATCAAAGAGCCTTAAATCAGCTCAGTTTTCTTTTTCCTCTTTCCTGCTTACTAAACATCGCATGGATTGTTTCCTTTTCTTATGTTCAGATTGAATTGTCAGTTCTCTTTATTTTTGTGCTTGTTATAACACTGTCCTTGATATGCAAAAAACTTTTGCATATACAAGAAGGCAGCTACTGGCTTCTACCACTAACCTTCGGACTATATACAGGCTGGTTGTTTATTGCAACTGTCGTAAATATATCTGTAGCACTTATCAATCTTGAGTGGAATGGCTTTGGCATTACTAATGAAACTTGGACTACTATAATCTTAATTCTATCAGTTTTATTGGTTATAGGAGTTCAATCAAATAATAAAAATGCCGTATTTGCATTGCCTGTTGCTTGGGCTTATTGGGGAATTTATAGATCTTTGGGAATATCCGAGGTTTTTATTGGTCAATATGACTTTTTACAATTAACAGCACTTGCAGGGATGTTTATTTTAATTAGTTCAGCTGCAATTCAGTTTTATAGAAATCATTTTTCACTGCTACCCTCTCTAGATAACTAGTGAAACCACTTGCTTCAACTCTAAAAAAATATTAACCGTTGAATAAAAAACACCGCCTATATAGGCGAGAAGCATCTTGATTTAGTTATAAGAACTATTATTCTGTTCTGAAAGGAGAGTATTATGATTAATTTCGGATATGCCTGCCTTGGTTTGGGTATTGTTGACACACAAATAAAATCATGCAGAATGCATACTTCTACACCAGAACTTTTGCATAAAATTATCGCACATAACCTTCAGGTATTGATGCGCCTTATACAATATAATAAAAATAATGGTATACACTTATTTCGTATCACATCTGATTTAATTCCATTTGGATCAAGTCCTATTAATTCTTTGAATTGGCAATATGAGTTTTCAAATATTTTTGAAGAATTAGGTGAAGCAATTAGAAATGCATCACTAAGAGTTTCCATGCACCCTGGCCAGTATACAGTAATTAATTCCCCCGATGATGATGTGGTTAAACGCGCAATTGCTGATTTGAAATATCATGAGCAAGTTCTAAACCTATTGAAAACAGACAGTACCAATAAAATCATCCTTCATGTTGGCGGTGCTTATGCAGATAAACGAACAGCAATTGATCGATTCTTCAAAAACTGGGTTCACTTAAGTTACGAGATACGTAGCCGAATTGCATTGGAAAACGACGAGCGCATTTACAATATATCCGATGTTTTGAATATAGCCTACCACTTGGGTATTCCAGCTGTATTTGACACTTTGCATCATGCTATTAATCCTCCAAAGGAAAACTTATCTGAAACCGAGTGGATTTTAAAATGTGCTGAAACATGGAAGCTAAGCGATGGAAGGCAAGAAATTCACTATTCACAGCAAGATTCTTATAAAAGGCAAGGCGCGCATTCTAAATCAATTTATCTAGAACCCTTTCTAAAGTTTCATGAAACTATTCGCAATACAGATTTGGATATTATGTTAGAGGTAAAAGATAAAAATTTATCCACCATAAAGTGCAATCTATTAGTCTCGGATAAAAATAGTATCTCTTTATTAGAACGAGAATGGGCGAAATATAAATACACTGTGCTTGAGCATTCACCGAGTGCATATCAGGCTATACGAGTGTTATTAAGAGATAAGAAAACCTATCCAGCAAAGGAGTTTTACATAATATTAGAGCATGCACTTGATACACCATTAGAGATTAAAAATGTTGTCAATGCACTTCTTCATGTCTGGGGATATTTTAAGAATGTTGCACAAACGAAAGAAAAGCAATCCTTTTTCTCATCTCTTGATAAATATAAAAAAGATACTCTCAAATTAAAAACCATAAAGAATCAACTTTATAGGCTAGCCGAAAAATATGAAAAAAGATATCTCCTTGAATCTTATTATTTTTTGTGAAAAGAAGATAAATTAGAAAACGGTATTTCCCTTTATTTAAGAAACCTCAAATAATAACATCATTGTTATTGATTAAAATAAGGTTGGCAAAAAAGGAAGGGTTACAAACCCTTCCCTACTTTCAATAATTGATACCTAATCTTTCAACTATCCCCGTAAAAATCACTCCTATTGCAGTTGCACCAGCGTCAGGATGACTTAGACTTCTTTCTCCTAGGTATGTGGCTCTCCCTTTAGAAGCTACCATTTCCTTAGTTTTCTCTCCGCCTAAAACCGCCGCTCCGGCACTTTTTCCCATTGCCGAAAAAAGACCTTCGTTTTCAGCAGCACTGCTCTTTAACGATTCCACAGCAGGTATCAGAGCATCTAAAAGAGTTTTATCTCCTAGCTTTGCTCCACCTCTTTTCTGAATACCATCTACTGCACTTTGCATCATTTCACTTAATTCAAGCAGATCTATTTCTTCTTTTCCTTTTGCATAATTTGCGGCACTTCTAAACGCAGAGCCCCAAATCGGCCCTGAAGCTCCTCCGCAATGCTCTGTAATTATCATTGCACAGTCTTTTAAAAATGCTCCTATATTATCCCTAGCTAAAGTTTCCCATTCATTTTTTACTTTTTTGAAGCCCTTTGACAGCGACATACCAAAGTCTCCATCTCCTGCGGGTGAATCAAGCTCACAGAAGTATACCTCATTTTCAATGATGATATCTGACATGATGCTTATTATTTTTACAATATCCTTTGTGAATAATTTATCCACTTGCTTTCCTCCAATCTTTAAGCAAAAGAATTAAAGCACTTTTATTGCCGGTGTATCGGCAGGTGCATCAAATAACTCCTTTAGCTCTTCATCTAATTTAAGCATTGTTATTGAAGCTCCAGCCATGTCCAGTGAAGTCATATAGTTGCCTACCATTGTTTTGTAAATCTTAACTCCATGGCTTTCAATTTCTTTGCTTACAGAATTGTTTAATAGATACAACTCCAACAGCGGTGTCCCTCCAAGACCATTGACAAGAAGCACTACTTCGTCACCGCTTCCAAAAGGAAGGTCTTCGATGATCATTTTCACCTGTCGCTTTGCAAGTTCACTCGCTGTTGCTATACTTTCTCTTGCTATTCCAGGTTCACCATGTATGCCTACTCCAAATTCTATCTCTTCATCCGCTATTTCAAATGTGGGCGTTCCTTTTGCAGGCACTGTGCATGATGTCAATGCAAATCCAATCGTTCTCACATTGGCTACGACCTTTTCCGCTATTGCCTTTACTTCTGCAAGTTCTTTTCCCTGCTCTGCAGCCGCTCCGGCTATCTTATGCACTAATACCGTTCCTGCAACACCTCTTCTTCCTACTGTGTACAAACTGTCCTTTACTGCTATATCATCATTTACATACACCTTTTCAACCGCTATGTTGTCATCTTCATATGCCATTTCAGCTGCTGCGTCAAAGTTCATGCAATCTCCGGAATAGTTTTTAATTATCAACAGCGTCCCTTTGCTAGACTCTGTATCTAGGATGGCATTATATACCTGTATCGTTGAAGGTGATGCAAACACATCTCCACAAACAGCCGCATCCAGCATTCCGATTCCCACTAATCCTCCATGGGCAGGCTCGTGTCCACTC
>JAGXRU010000126.1 GCA_018335765.1 Alkaliphilus sp. | reverse complement strand
GTATATATTGTCTGAAGAACCTTCTAATATAAAAGTTGGACGTATTTTAAGGGTTCTGGAGGGACCTCTTTCAGTAATTGATGACAATACTGAAAGATCAAATAAAAAAGAAACAAGTATACAATACTGTATAAAAATTAATGTATGGGATAGGATGAATGAGGCTTTAAATAATCTTGTTGATTCAATAACATTAGAGGATCTTGCAGAAAACTATAGAAAAATAAACGGTATGGAAGCATTGATGTATTATATTTAATTTTTTTTATGATAAACACTACTAAAAAGATAGGAATAATTTTTATTCGCGATGCATTGATAAAATTGAAGCAGTTGCAATTAAGAAAAGAAAGGAAAGAGGACGATGGAAATTAAGAATGTGTTGAAACGAAATATTAGTACAAAAGTGGTTCATGGCTGTAAATGCTATGACCCTCATACGGGAGCGGTAAGCTTTCCTATATATCAAAGTGCCACCTTTAGGCATCCTGGTCTTTATCAGACTACCGGTTATGATTATTCAAGACTTCAGAATCCTACCAGAGAAGAATTAGAAAATACTATCGCCAATCTGGAAAACGGTAAATTTGGATTTGCTTTTTCGAGTGGCATGGCGGCGATTTCAACCATACTTTCTCTTTTTTCACCAGGAGACCATATTATTGTATCCGATGATCTCTATGGGGGTACCTACAGGTTATTCGAGGAGATATACAAAAAATATGGGATGGAGTTTTCGTATATTGATACAAGTAATATGCAAGATATAGAGAACGCAGTAAAAGATAACAGTAAAGCATTTTTTGTTGAAACTCCTTCAAATCCCATGATGAAGGTGGCAGATCTGAAAAAGATATCAACGCTCGCAAAAAGTAAAGAAATGCTTTTAATAGTTGACAACACTTTTTTGACACCGTATTTTCAAAGACCTTTGGAACTTGGCACAGACATAGTTATTCATAGCGGGACCAAGTATCTGGGAGGACATAACGACACCTTGGCAGGCTTGATTGTAGTTGATGATGATATATTGGCAGAAAGATTGAAGCTTGTGCAAAAATCAGAGGGTGCTGTATTGTCTCCTTTCGACAGCTGGCTTATATTAAGAGGAATCAAAACACTAGGCGTGCGTATGGAAAAACAACAGCAAAATGCGATGGAAATTGCAAAGTGGCTGCGTAATCATAAAAGCGTCATAAATGTAAATTATGTGGGACTTCCAGATCATGAAGGTTATAGTGTTTCAAAATCACAGTCTTCAGGTTTTGGGGCGATGATTTCTTTTGATGTAAAAAACACACATATTATTGAACAAGTGTTAGAAAAAGTACAGGTCATTATTTTTGCTGAAAGCTTAGGCGGTGTAGAAAGTCTTATCACTTATCCAGTTTTGCAGACACATTCAGCGATTCCAAAAGAAATGAGGGATAGGATTGGTGTTACCGACAACCTCTTAAGACTTTCAGTAGGAATCGAAGCAGTGGAGGATATAATAGATGACTTAGATCAGGCATTAGATATTTCATAATGGATGGTGATTGAAATGACTGTTTTTTTTGATGAAGTGATTGACAGAAAAAATACAGCTTCTTTAAAATGGGATTGTTGCAAACAAAGGTTTAACAAAGAAGATATTATTCCGATGTGGGTTGCGGATATGGATTTTAAATCGCCGGATAGGATAATACAAGCAATTATTAAAAGGGCAGAACATGGGGTGTATGGATATACTGAGTCATCAGAAAAATTGGCCAGAACTATAATGAATTGGCTGGCAAAAAAGCATCAGTGGAACGTAGAGAAAAGCTGGATTGTACATACCCCAGGTGTTGTCACTTCGCTTAATGCAGCTATTCTTTCATTTACTAATGTTGGCGATAAAATATTAATGCAAACGCCTATTTACTATCCATTTTACTCAAGTATTCAAGATAACTTAAGAGAGTTAGTTACAAATCCAATGAAAAACATTGACGGCTTTTATACAATGGATTTTGATGATCTTGAAAAGAAATTAGCCCATGGTGTAAGAATGATGATTCTTTGCAGCCCTCACAACCCTATAGGTCGTGTATGGAGACAAAATGAGCTGGAAAAGGTAGCGAGGTTATGCAAAAAATATAATGTTATCCTTATTTCAGACGAGATTCATTCAGATATTGTCTATAAAGGGTATAAGCACATTCCGATTGCATCCTTAGGAGAAGAGGAGTGTCTAAACTCGATAACACTCATTTCTCCAACTAAAACTTTTAATATAGCCGGGTTATGTCAGTCGTCCGCAATTATCGCTAATGAACAATACAGACGGAAATTTAAAAATACTATTAACAGAACAGGTGCAGGAATGCTTAATATTTTCGGACTGGAAGCAGCAGACACCGCATATAGTTGCTGTGAAGACTGGCTGGAGGAATTAATGAGCTATCTTCAAAGTAATTTGGATATCGTAGAGGAGTATTTCGAAAAACATATCCCGCAGATTAAAGTCATAAAGCCTGAAGCAACCTATATGGTATGGCTTGACTGCAATCAGCTTCCTCTTGAAATGGAAAAGCTAAAGGATTTTTTTACTTTTAATGCAGGGATAGGACTAAATGATGGAATTACTTTTGGGAAAGAAGGTTTTGGCTTTCAGCGTTTGAACTTTGCCTGTCCTAAAACATTGCTGATGGAAGGACTTGAAAGAATAGAAAAGGCAGTAACGGAACTTGGTATGTAGGAATTAAAAAGTGATAAAATAAATAAATAATTTGTTATTTTGTTTGGAAATTATGAGTTAGAGCTGTATATGCAAATGATCAGATACACTCAAACGAGTTAAACACAACTAAACAAATAGGAATTATTTATTTTTTTTTGGAAAAATGTTGACAAGGAAGCTGTAAGATAATAAAATAAAACCAATAGGAATACTGTGAAATATTTTTTTAGGAGGTGCCTTATATGTCAAGAATAGCAAAGAATCTTACGGATTTGATTGGGAACACACCACTTTTAGAGTTGTCGAACTTCAGCAAAGAGAGTGAAGCTAAAGCAACGCTTATTGCGAAGTTGGAATCTTTTAATCCTGCTTCAAGCGTAAAAGACAGAATTGGCTATGCCATGTAAGACAGAAGGACTTTTAGTTGGGATATCCTCGGGAGCAGCAGTTTTTGCGGCGACACAGATTGCAAAAAGGCCTGAGAACAAAGGAAAGGTTATTGTTGTGCTGCTTCCTCATACTGGTGAAAGATACTTGTCTACTGTATTGTTCCAAGAAGATTGAAAAAAATTACTGCAAACCAAACTAAACATATAAATATAGTTTTAAATATATGATTTAGTCACACTGATTTAACAGAAGGAGTTAAAGGAAGGGATAATAAAGGGATGAATTTTCGAACTGTATGTGATGTTTTCAAAAGAAGTATTTTGTTTTTACCTCCGATAGGTGCTCTGTTAGTCATAATAATATATCACCTAACACCAAATTATCTGGATATTGCTGTTTCGGATTGGTATTCTTCTGTAATTGGAGTTTTGGCAATGGTATATGTGGCAGCTTTAATTTATTCTGTAAAGAACCAAAAGTTGAGAACATTCCTTAGAAACAAAGCCCCTTTATACTTTGCTGTAATGATTATTTTTATCATATGGGATGGGTTGACTTTAAAGTCAGGTCGGCTTCCGATGCCCTACTTTCCATGGCCGGATAGGATTATTAATGCATTGATCAACGATAGGCATGTTTTGTGGCAAAGTGTATTGCATTCTACTAGATTATTAGGACTTGGTTATTTGCTGGGGGCTTTTACAGGACTTGTAACAGGTATCCTGATGGGGTGGTATAAATATTGTGCCTATTGGATTATGCCTTTAATGAGAACTATAGGACCTATTCCTGCAATATCGTGGATTCCGGTTGTGATGATTTTGTTTCCAACCAGCTTTTCGGGAAGTGTTTTTTTGATTGCTTTAGCAGTTTGGTTTCCGGTAGCACTCCTTACTTATTCAGGTATTATCAATGTTAGAAATGCATATTTTGAGGTTGCGAGAACATTGGGTGCAGATGAAAGGTACTTAATTTTTGAGATTGCTATACCTGCTTCGCTTCCTCACATCTTTTTAGGGTTGTTTCAAGGTATCGGGGTTTCCTGTGTGACGTTGATTGTAGCGGAAATGATGGGTGTGAAAGCAGGACTCGGTTGGTATATTACATGGGCTACGGGATGGGCAGAGTATGATAAAATGTATGCCAGTCTGTTTCTTATATTGTTGACCTTTACCGCAGTAATAAAGATTCTGTTTTATGTAAGAGACAAATTTCTTTCATGGCAGAAAGGGGTGATAAAATGGTAGCTGCGGATTATCAGTTTAATCACATAGATAATTACAAAACAGAGGCATCGGGCAAAATCAGTATAAGAAATGTATGCAAAGCCTTCGAAAGCGAAGAAGGGAACAACATAATTGCGCTTAATGATATCAATCTTGATATCTATGCTGGGGATTTTGTATCTCTTGTAGGTTCGAGTGGTTG
>JAGXRU010000125.1 GCA_018335765.1 Alkaliphilus sp. | reverse complement strand
TACTTGACAAGCCTCAAAAAATCCAGGGGCTTCATGATCTTGATGTTGAAAAATATGGAGTTATAGTAACTAAAGGAGCAAAGTCAGGGCTGCTTCTTCCCAATCTGGAAGGAGTTGATTCTGTGGAGGAACAGGTGAGAATAGCACTGCAAAAGGCGGGTATACGCCCGGATGAGGAATATAAACTGCAACGCTTTGAAGTTGTGAGACATCGATAATGCTGTGGATAAACTGTGGATAAAATAGTTATAAATACCTAGAAGTTAGTTGTCAAGAGGAGTGTAGCACTACAAAGTTATCAACAAGGTTATCCATGGTTTCATTTATATTATGAATTGAATATGTGGACAATGTTGATGAAAATCTTTAATGTATTGAAAAAATGGGGATGGATAAGGACATGTTATTAACACTACTTATCCACATTAACATAAAATAATTATAGATGGGGGGAGGGCAAATGAGTAAGTCACGTGAGGCTGTATTTTTCAGACAATTAGATAATAATAGAGTAATCTGTGATCTATGTCCTAGAAACTGTATAATAGATAATAATCAGACTAGCGTATGTCGCAGCAGAAAGAATATAAACGGCAAATTATTTAGTGAAAATTATGGAAAAATAACTGCTTATCGCATGGATCCAATTGAGAAAAAGCCTCTATTACACTACTATCCTGGTAAAAGAATCTTTTCCATAGGCAGCTTTGGTTGTAATCTGCACTGCCAATTTTGTCAAAACCATGAAATTGCTCATGGGAACCCTCATTTCATCGAAACCACCCCAGAGAATTTAGCAGATATCGCAGAGAATGAAAAAAACAATATAGGTATTGCCTATACATATAATGAACCTATAATTTGGTTTGAATTTTTAATGGATATCATGCCTTTAGTTAATAAAAGTGGTCTGAAGAATATTTTAGTAACCAATGGTTATATTGAAGAAAAACCATTAGAAATCCTGCTAGAGCATGTAGATGCCATGAATATTGATCTTAAGGGATTTAGTGATCATTTTTATAAAAGTTTTTGTGGATCTGACCTAAATCCGGTAAAGAAAACAATAAAAAAGGCAAGCAATGTATGCCATGTCGAGATAACAACACTCATTGTTCCAGGGCTAAATGATACAAAAGAGGAGATGGAGCATATGGCAAGATGGCTTTCTAGCATTGATCCCAGTATTCCTTTGCATTTAAGCAGGTATTTCCCTTCTTACAAGTTAAATCTTCCTGAAACTGACATAGATACCTTATATGGGCTTCAAGTAGAAGCAAAAAAATTCTTGGAGTATGTGTATATTGGCAATGTTTCTCAGGTTGATATGAATACGTACTGTCCAAGGTGCAATAACCTTGTAGTAGAAAGAAACGGCAGTTCTAACATAAAGGGCCTAAAAGATGGAAACTGCACAACGTGTGAGTACTCCATAAATATAAGGTACTGATAATTCCAAAATTCAGATCAAATATGTTGTGATGATTTGCATTTCATACAATCGCCAAGTTGAAGGAGTTGGGAAAATGAATAATCTGCATATAGAAGAATTAGAAGATTACATTAAGAAAGAGATGTTTTATAAAGACATGCCAGGAATTGGTATATCCATAACCAAGCATGATCAAATAATTTATGCGAAGGGCTTTGGGGTGACTAAAGTTGATACCAATCAACCGGTTACTCCTAAGACTATTTTTCATATGGCTTCAATTACAAAAACCTTTGTAAGCATGGCGATTATGCAACTATGGGAGTTAAACAAAATCGATTTATCAGCTTCCATAACGGAATATTTGCCTTATTTTAAAATGAAAGACATGAGATACAAAAAAATCACAATTAGACAATTGCTTAGCCATACTTCTGGAATGCCTGACTGTGAGGACTATGAATGGGAACGTGCTGAGTATGATGCTGATGCCCTAGAAAGGTATGTAATCAGTTTAGCGGACATGGTTCTTTTGGATGAGCCGGGATTGGAATTTAAATACAGTAATATAGCCTATGAGATTTTAGGTGATATAATAGCAAAGGTTACGGGTAAGGAATTTGAGGACTATGTATGTTGTAACATTCTTCAACCTTTGAATATGTTTGATAGTACTTTGCTTCTGCAGAATACAAAACCTGAAGCTTTAGCACGGCCCCATGTAAAAAATGAAGAGAAAAAAGTTGTAGGCAGCAAGATTTTCCCATATAACAGAAAACATGGACCTAGTTCGACTCTGTATTCAAATGTTTTGGATATGAGTCGCTGGGCTCGGGTAAATTTAAACAGAGGAGAGCTAGATAGTAAGAGGCTCTTAAAATCATCCACCTATGATTTAATGTGGTCGCCAATTGTTGCAATTCCTGGTGAGGGTCAGGAAGTTGCACTGGGGTGGTTTGTTGGAAATCTATCAGGATTGAAGTTGCTTGGACACGAGGGATGTGACATTGGTTTTAGGTCAAGTTTTGGAATATTGCCGGATGTGAACGTAGCTGTGACAGTTGTCGCAAATGCAAATTATGCATCAACAAAAAAAATAATGCATGAAGCTATAAACATGGCATTAAAAGACTAAATAGTTGCTTTAAATAGGAGAAAAAGACATGAATCATTCTATGCAGCTTGGTGAAGAAAAGGTATTAAAGCTATTATTAAAATTTTCTATTCCTGCTATTATAGGAATGATAGTAAATGCGTTATATAATGTGGTGGATAGAATTTTTATAGGCAACAGTGTGGGATCACTAGGGATAGCGGGTATAACTATAGGATTTCCAATTATGCTGGTAATGATGGCATGTGCCATGCTCATTGGCATTGGCTCTACATCCTTGATATCCATTAAGCTAGGAGAGCAGAAAAAAGAGGAAGCAGAGCTAATTATGGGAAATGGTATGGTTTTGTTAATCCTAATTTCTATTCTATTATCTATTTTCGGTTTGGTATTTTTAAACCCGCTGCTTAAGATTTTTGGAGCAAGCGATGCAGTTTTACCCTATGCTAGCGAA
>JAGXRU010000124.1 GCA_018335765.1 Alkaliphilus sp. | reverse complement strand
CCTATACCTAAAGCCTTAGCTGCTCTGGCAATATTTCCATGACATTGCTTCAACACTTTATCAATATGCTGTTTTTCAACCTGCTCTAGATTCAGATCATGATCATATTCTCCAATGGTTATGTCTATTGGTTTACTTCTATTTTTTTTGCCTATAGCCGGTATGTATTCAGTATTTAATATAAGTTCAATATAATTTTCCAATTCCCTTATATTGCCAGGCCAGTCATACTCTGTTAATTCTTTCATGTATTCTTCTGTTATTTCTATCTGTTTTTTATTTATCCTCTTAGATATTCTCTTCATAAAATACTCGATTAAAAGATGTATATCATCCTTTCTATCTCTCAACGATAACAGTTTAATAGGTAATACGTTAAGTCTATAAAATAAATCCTTGCGGAAGTTTCCAATCTTCACTTCTTCCATTAGGTCCTTATTTGTTGCCGCAATAATTCTTACATCCACTACTATTTCTTTAGTACTGCCTATTCTGCTAACCACCCCTTCTTCTATCACTCTAAGAAGCCTAGTCTGCATGTCAACAGGCATCTCTCCAATTTCGTCGAGAAAAATTGTGCCTCCATCGGCTATTTCAAATTTTCCTGGGTGGCCACTACGTTTTGCTCCAGTAAAAGCGCCTTCCTCATATCCGAAAAACTCAGACTCTATAAGGTTTTTAGGTATTGCACCACAGTTAATGGCCACAAAGGCTTCATTCCTGCGATTACTATGATTATGAATTGACTGAGCAAATACCTCTTTCCCTGTTCCGCTTTCACCTTGAAGTAATATAGTGGATCGACTATCAGCAACCTTTTGGGCAAAATCGATACTTTTTATGAATTCTTCATTGTTCCCTATAATTTTGTCAAAGGTATATACAGCCTGCCTTCCCATTATTTTATTGGCAAGTTTTCTTACCTTTCTGATCTCTTTAAATACATATACTATATTATTAAGGTTTTGTTTATTATCCATTATTGGATACGCACTGAGATTATATTGCAAAACATTCTTCCTTGATGTTACATAAACATCCTCGTCCAGATAATTTTCCTTCTGTTTAATAACCTTGATAACATTTTCCCAGCCCTCAAATAAATCCCTTGCTTTCATCTGCTTGATTTGTTTATCCTCATATCCAAACATGTTTTGGATATGCTTATTTGTGGTTTTAATATTTCCTTCTAAGTCCGAGGTCATAATCCCTGCTGGGATAGAATCAAGCATGGTATCCATATATATTTTTGCGGTTTCAAGTCTTTCATTATATTCCCTTATCTCTAGCATTCTTTCTATAGAATTTACCGCTGCAACTACCATTCCAAGAGTGTGAGAATGGGCTAAGGTACTGTATCCCGTCAAGTCTAAAACACCAATAGTTTCATTATTCGAGTCCCTGATAGGTGCAGCGGAACAGGTCCACTTGTGATAAGCCTTTATATAGTGATCCTCTCCAGAGATTTGAATTGGTTTTTTCTCTGTTATTACTAGGCTCATAGCATTAGTTCCTATACTGTTTTCATCCATATAGGCACCAGGAATCATTTTAAGAGAGAAGGCTTCTTCAAGAATAGTTTCATCTCCAATAACATTAAGAATACACCCTTCTTCATCAGTTAAAATGGTAAAGAAGTTAGATCCTTTTACAAAGTTATATATTTGTTCAATAAAGGGCTCCGATATGACGATCAAATCTTTTTTTCTATTTAATCTATTTTGCAGTTGCTTGTCATCAATAATTTTTTTGCTAAACTTCAAGTCAAGTTCAAGCCCTCTTTCCCTGCATCTATTGTGGGATTCTGATATGAATTTTTTTATTTCAACTCGATTGAATTTCAATATTATCTCCCCCATTATTAAGGTTTGGCTTAGTCAAGATATTATCATAATTATAATCTAGATTCTACCCATTGTCCAATTTAAAGACATAATTGAACCAGGCCTTTTATAGAAGAAACGCAGCCTATATCATAACCAATCGGGTCATCCTGATTATATACATTCTTTCTTTATGGTTAATTCATAAATTAATTGTTTCAGACTTGAAACTTTTTTCAATTATAGTGGAATAAGAAAATTTATTTTGATTCGTATTTATTTATGTGATAAAATTTATACAAAAAGTTTAATTTGCAATAAAAGTTAAAGTAATAGCGGAGGGAACACACGATTGCATTTATATATTAAAAATATTCTAATGTGCAAAACTAAGAAGGTTGTAACGACAGTTAGTCAGTCATTATGGTATAACTTTCTTGATTAAAGAAAAAAAGGAGCGAGTAGTGATGGAAGATAAGACTTTTGAATTATTAACGAAAATGTACAGTCAGTTCACAGAAAAGTTTGAGAGCTTGGAAAATGGTCAAAAAAGACTGGAAGACAGAGTTGGGAAAATAGAAACCTTGATGGAAAATGAATTCAAATCAGCTATACAGGCTGCTTTAGAAGGCTACCAGACGAACTATGAAAAGTTAAAAGAGCACGATTCCCAATTAGAGTCTATAAAAAATACATTAGAAAAACAAAATCTAGAGATTACAGTCATAAAAGGTGGCAAGCAAAGAAAACTCAAATAATTTAGCTAACCTGAAAATTTATATCTTATCGGTTGATAAATCCAGAATTTCTTATTCCAGTTTTCTGTTCCATTACTAGTCCTATACCTATTTTAAAAAACTAAAAAGAATACTTTGAAGGGCAAACGCCTTATGGTACAGCCATATGCCTCTCATTGTGATAAAGAACTAAAGGAATTCAGAATTAAGAAAACCAAATGGCAGTTTATCCTGATTATATACATTCTTTCTTTATGGTTAATTCATCAACTAATTGTCTCAGACTTGAAACTTTCTTCAATACTTCTGTAGACACTAACCCTCCATCAATTTCTTCTATATTGTCCAAAAGTAATTTTGTGGTTTCTATTAATTCGTTTATTTTCTTTGATTTTTCTGCATCATTGTTTGTTTTTTTTCTTCTTTTTTCAGTATACATGTTAAAATCAGCTCTTTGTACTATGCTTTCTACACATTCAAATTTATCTCCAAATGAAATGCCAATACTAATTCCAATATCTAAATTTGCAGCTTCAGATTTTTCAATTAGACCTTTTTTTATTCTGTCGATAAGTCTAATAGATACTTCTTTTTCTATGTTTGGAAGTATACACAAAAACTCATCTCCGCCCAACCTTATTACAACGTCTTCTTTTCTTACCGATTCTTTTAAAGTAGCCGCCACAATTGATATAGCCAAATCTCCTACGCCATGTCCTTTCGAGTCATTTATCTCTTTTAAATTATCAATGTCAATTATAACAACATAAAAATTCTGACAATCTAATAAATTAACTAGATCATTATATAAATATTCCCAAAAATTTCGGTTATATAATCTCGTTTGATAATCTAGAAAAACAGAATGCTCTAAGAAAGAATATTTGTCGGCAAGGTAATTAATAACCATAAAATACAATTTCTCACCATGTATAGAGATTTCTCGTATATTTACAAAATAGTCTTCAAAAATTCTTTCGCCCAGCTTGCCCTCATTGATAGAGCTTAAAATGCCTAACTCGTTCATAATTCCTTCACAATCATTAGCTTCTCTGTTGCAAAAGTAAATTTTTCCGGATTTATCAATTAATATAGCAAAACATGTCTTTAATTTGAATCTCTCACTTAGCATAAAAATCCCCCCATTGCCTGCACGACGATATTTCTTTGGCTGGCTGCATCACAATCAACAAACACTCTGCCATCAATAAATCGTTTAATATATTCTATTCTTATTATCCATTTTTGATCTCAGCGGCGTTACTAGTACTCCCACTTCTATAAGCGGGAGATAAGTGCCGCCAAGCTTCGAAATAAGTGCAACTAGAGTTCAGGTGGAGTAAAAACTCCATCTGAACTAAGTTTTCTTTATAATTACAACAACTTTTGACTTGAAATCTCTATTATGATCTTCATTTCAAATCCAGAATCTCTTTTATTGCGTCAATATACTTTTCCCCGGATCTTTCCCCATATAAAATCATGCTTAAATACACATTGCTTGTACCAACTGTTTCTGCCAATGTCTTCTGAGTCATATTCATTTGTATAAGCCTTTCTTTAACTTTATCTCCAAAAGGAGTTAGTCTCCTTTTTTTCATCCGTACACTAGCCTCCTTCAAAAAATATCGATTCTCGTTTTTTCGATATTTGTGGTACAATATTAATGATTAACAATTAATCATACTATCATCATATCTCTGTTATCAGATATTGTCAAGGATTATCGAACATGTTATCTGAAATCAGAGAATTTTGTGGAGGTGTTTGTTTGACTACCGTTGGTGAAAGAATACGATATGCCCGAAAAATGAGTAATTTAACCTTAACAGATGTGAAAAATTTTACTGGATTATCTACTGGCAACCTAAGCGACCTTGAAAATGACAAATTTATGCCTTCTTCGAACTCACTTATTTCCTTTAGAGAAGTTTTTAATGTTTCTATTGATTGGATTCTTACAGGACAAGTCCCGGCAAACCTTTCAAATTGCCAAGTCGTCAAAGAAAATCCAATCCCCTATTTAACTGATGAAGACATTGAATTAATTGAGACTTATAGGACATTAGATGAGGATAGAAAGAGAGATATAAAAGGCTTTATCCATGTGGTTACTCAATGCAGAAATTTCAAACCTAAAAAATAGCTTATTATTTTAAACCCAAATGATTAATTTTTAATCATTTGGGGCTGACTCATAATGTCTATATTCTATCTCATAGAAGCGGAAAATTTAGAGAGAGAAAAAGGATGAAACGAAATCATCCTCTTAATGAGTAAATTATTCTTCAGCATACGTTTAAATTCTTTCTCTCTCTTCATAATGAGTATGTAATAATCTATGGGCTATATCTCCATAGGGTTCTCCGATATATTCCCTATACAATTTTAAAACTTCTGGATTCTCGTGAGATTTTCTGAACTTTT
>JAGXRU010000123.1 GCA_018335765.1 Alkaliphilus sp. | reverse complement strand
ATTCAAGTATATCTCCCTCTGGTGCTTCTAATACTACAAATTCAACATCTATCCCAATATCTTTGAAAATTTCTTTCTGAACCTCTGCATAATATCCATAACGGCAGGGCCCACAGCTTCCTATACCAACAATTGTGTCAGCTCCCTGTTCAATGGATTCCAGATAGTTACCCAAATTTATCTTTAAAGGCAGACAGATTAGTTCAGGAGCATATTTTATTCCTAATTCCAAGGTTCTTTTACTGCTTTTTTTAGGCACTATGGTTTCTACTCCCAAGTCATCGAATAAGGCTTTAATGGATAGATAAGTGCTTCCCATGTGCGGAAAAGTTAGCTTCATTTTTCTCCCTCCATCTGATCATATCTAAAAATGCTTCTATTCTCGTATTAACACCGGCTTCTCCTGTATGTTCATCAACAGTTAAAAGCATAAATGGCAGATTTGATTCCCTTCTGATTCTTCTTTCAATAATATCTCCTATCACAGAATCAAGACCACATGCAAAGCTTGACAAATAAACTACGCCAACGATATCTCTCTGATCCATGGCACAGAGACCAGCTCCAATTATTTGGCGTCCAAAGGTCCAAAACATTTTTTTATCCAGAGTATTGGCTTTTTCATTTATATACTGAGAACTAAAGCTGTCTTGCGTTATGACAGTACATCCATTTTTTCGCAGTTTATCTATTACATCCATGCTAATATGTCCATCATACATGGTATAAGAATGACCGAGTAACAGGATTTTTCTAAAGTTTGAATTGCGATTTCTGTAACTTTTATTTTCAAGAATATCAATAGGAAGCATACCTTTTTTTATTAAATCCTTATAAGCATGGTAATCCCCCAACGCTCTTTCGTAAGCAAGTTCAATTTTTTTCATGTTTTGGGTAAAATGACTTCCGATTTCATAGATTATTTTTTTTAAATCCTTTCTGGAGCTTCTGAAATTGATCGTTGTTTCTATCAGTTTAGGAATACCTTTTATGGAGTACTTAACCATTTCTGGCAATCCACAAAATTTGGGGCAAATAAATTCATTTTTCTCTACACTCATTATTCTTGGAACAAAAATATAGTCCACTCTATCTTTGAGATTGATTACATGCCCATGATAAATTTTTACAGGCAAACAAGCTTCGTCTACACAATTCTTAACGCCATCGTCAATAATTTTTTTGTTTGTTTTATCTGACAACACAACTTCTACTTCTAGATTCTCAAAAAACTTTGCCCAAAGGGGGTAATAGACATGGTACATTAATCCTCTGGGAATTCCTACCTTAATAGTCATTTTCTCACCACCAAATTATTTAAGTTTCCTAACTAACCATCTGCTTTATTGATCAGAAAAATCACAGTTTTCTTTAAATTTTCCTTAACTTGATTAAAATATTCATCCTCTATTATTCTTTTGAATTTTACAAATCAATGCTCTTGTTTTTCTATCACCAAACCCTTACCGAGCTAAGTAAATCCTTTCCTTTTCCTACAGCCAACGAAAGAAAGCTCCCGTACTTCGTCAATACACCTTCTAAACAAGCCAACACTCTGTCTATCTCCTCTAAGGTGACAATTAACGGAGGCTCCATTCGAATCACGTTTGGGTTGTTTAGTGTATAGGCTGTAATGATTCTATGATTGTTCAATAGTTCTCCGGCAATTAAAGAACCCAAATATTGCGATGATATTCTTTGGAGAATTCTTTCGCTGTCGTTAAATTCCAATCCTATCATCAAACCCTTTCCCCTTACATCTTTAATCATAGGATGTCTAGTTTGAAGAATCCTTAGCTGTGAAAGCATGTATTCTCCTTTTTCTTTTGCTTCTTTGATAAGATTAAGCCGATATATCTCTTCTATAACAGTTATTCCCACAGCCGCTGCCAAAGTATTTCCCCCAAAGGTCGAGGTATGCAATAAGCATTTTTCAGTAGTTCCAAAAGCTTTTTTCCATACAGCTTCACTGGCAATAGTTGCTCCTATTGGGATTACGCCGCCACCCAAGGATTTTGCCATGCACATAATATCAGGTTCGATATTCTCGTGTTCACAAGCAAACATTTTTCCAGTTCTTCCTAGCCCTGTCTGCACCTCATCTGCTATCATTAATGTTTCATATTTACTGCACAAATCTCTTGCATGTCTTAAATATCCACTCTTGGGAACAATTATACCTCCCTCGCCTTGAATTGGTTCTATAATAAAGGCGGCTGCATCTCTTCGTTTTAATATTGCCGCTAGTCTATCGGCATCATCATAAGGTACTGCTTCCACATCAGCTAACAGCGGCTTAAACAATGTCCTATATTTCTCTCTCCCCGTAACCGATAAAGCTCCCATTGTTTTTCCATGAAAGCTGTTTTCAGAATATATTATTTTGCTTCTACCTGTAGCAGACCTAGCCATTTTAAGTGCACATTCAACTGCTTCCGCACCGCTGTTACTAAAAAAGCTATATTGTAATTCTCCGGGGCAAATCATAGCAAGATTTTTTGCCAACGCCGCTGTTACTCCATTTATAGATGTCTGTAATATATTGGGCATCTGTTGAACCTTTGAAATTGCTTCGTAAATTCTTTTAGGATTATGACCTAGATTTAATGCGCCATAGCCTCCTAAGAAATCCAGATATGTATTTCCTTCAGAATCTATGACTTCTGTACCCAAAGCACTTGCAAAGGTTTTGTCAAACCCTATCAAACTCAATAAATTGGCAAGGTCTGGATTCACAAATGTTTTATAGACATCTTTTTTCTCCTTAGAAGTATAAGCTATGGCTTCTTCAAGAGAAACAGTTCTTTTAGTTTCCGTGCTCTCCATCATAAAAACTCCCTTCAATCTGTTCTACTAAGCAAATTGTTGCCATTTTTTCCCTTGATTATACTAAAGATAAGAAGAATCCTGCTCTCTCGTAATAAAGAAAACTAACTATTATCGCTCTTCCAGAACTTTACTATACTATAAAAAAGCCACCTGTAAATGTACAAGCAGCTTATTTCTTTTCCTCTAAGTTTTCTAAATAATAACTTAACCTAAATCCAGAACCTCATTCATACTACCCGTTCTATAGCCCAAAATATCCAAGGTTACATATACAAAGCCAACTTCT
>JAGXRU010000122.1 GCA_018335765.1 Alkaliphilus sp. | reverse complement strand
ATGATTTTCCTCCATACCCATGAAGATTTATACCTAAATCATCTACTTGAGATGCAAAATTATAGAAACTTTCCGCACGTAAAAAAAAACCATCTTTTTCATGCGCTGATTTTGCAATAGTGATATACTGACTAAGATTTGATGATGTTTGCTTAGTGGAAAAATTAAAATTTTTAGAACCACCTTCAGCGTTATAGCCCGCACTAATTGCTATCGCTTCTATTAAAGTTGACTTCCCAGTTCCATTTTCACCTACTAGGAATGTAACTTCTTGATTAAAATCTAAACGCCTAGCATTATTTAAATATTTTACAACAGGAAGAGAAGAAATATACGAATTGTCATTGCAAACCACCGTTTTTATATGTTGAATATAATATCTTTCCAAATTAATTTCACCTCACAAGCATAACACTACTATATATAAATGCAGAGAAAAATTCAAGAGACATGAAGAAAATGCTAACTTTATTAAATAAGGGTTTTGCCTGTCATTCAATTTAGTTATATGATAAGATTATGCGATTATAAAATTATGCGATTATGCGATTGCTGGAAATTATCTATTGATAATGAAAGGTTGTGTATGCTATAATGCATTGGGGTGAAGAAAAACATCTTTAATCACATTTATTCGCCTTAGAATTGAGAATCCATGTCAAATTGCGAACAAGTCTTGGATAGAATAATTGAGAGAAGCAAGATATCAATTGAGATTCATTTTTAATTAATAAAAAATATTAAAATAGAATGAAAGGTGAATACACAATTAAAATTTTGATTGTTAAAAAAAAAATTAATTCGTTGTATTGTTTGCAATCTTAGTTATGATATGGGATAATATGAGAGGTAGAAGTAACGGAAAGCAGGTTTAGTAGGATGGAAAAGGTTAAGCACCAAATTAGTTAAAAACAGTAGGAGGAGTTGTGTATGTCTAATAATTTATACCGTGTTCAAGCGGGGCCAGAAGGGTATCTTCCACCAGCAGCAGCGCATATGGGGATAGAATTACCTGAAAAAGGAAATGCCTTAGTTGAAGGAAGTATCGTTTTAGAAGATGAAGCAATGCAAAAAATTGCCGAAAAGATCTTAATGGCTAAAAATCCGGTTTTTTTCCCTGGACCATTGATTTTGTGGGCATGGAATGAAAAAGTGATAGCAAAGGCTACAGCTGTAAATGAATTAGCTAAAACTTCTGGGGCAAGAATTATTCCTATGCCAGATTATCGTCCGAAGTATCCGATGATAAATCCAGAGGTGGAAATTAACCCGAATCATCCAAACCTAACTATTTGGCACAATAAAATAGATGTTTGCGTGTTTGTAGGGGTGCATTGTCATTATGCTAATGTAGCACTTAAGTTAATTAGAGGTGGTACTGACTGTTATACTATCGCATTATGTGGTGAAGCTGGACATGAGGATGCTATGATCTCTCTGCGAGATGTTAACTTGGACACGCTAAAGAAACTAAACGAAATAATTAAAGTTAAGAGGGAGGAACTTAAGTGAAAAACCAGAGGGTAGTCGAACCTGAATACTTATTCTTTGATGCTGAAAGAGAAAAGAAATTTATTACCGGTAGCGAGGCTATTAAGGAAGCAATAAAAAGAGCTAATGTCGATATGGCTATTGCTTATCCCATCACTCCTCAGTCGGAAAGTATGCATTTGGTAGGGGATATTTTTGCTGAAGGATACCTTCGTGAATATTTCCGTGGAGAAAACGAATTTGCAGTTATGTCGGAGGTTACTGGTGCCGCTATGGGTGGAGTAAGAGTGTTTACTGCAACAGGGGGACCAGGAACATTAAGAGCGTTTGAAATGTTTCCTACTTGGGTTGGTGCCAGATTACCGATAGTTTGTGCATTTTTGACGAGAGGAATAAATTCACCTCTAACTATTCAGCCAGACACTATAGAGATGGCTTATATGCTCGATACAGGAATGCTGATGCTCCATGCGGAAACAGCTCAAGATCTATATGATATGCTTTTGAAAGCTTTTATTATCGCAGAAACAACTGAAGTACATATTCCTATTGGGGTATTTGCTGACGGCTTCTTTGTAACCCATACTAAGGAGGGTGTAGAAATAGCGTCTGAGGATATTAAGCTTCCAGCATATGATCCATATACTGCACCAGTTCCTGTAATGGATATGGAAAATCCTCCAGTAAGACAAATGCGTGACCCATTTGTAATGAAGAGTAATTTTATTAGTTATGCAGCACACGCTTCTTGGCAGCAAGAAACAGTATCAGCCGGAGAAAGAGCTCGTAAATATATTCATAAATATTTAGGTGGGCTTGTAGAAGTTGAGAATGAAGATGCTGATATTCTTATCGTAACTTCTGGAACGGCAGTTTCACAAAGTCGTGAAGCTATTGCTCTTGCAAAGGAAGAGGGAATAAATGTAGGTTTAATTAAAATAAAAAGTATCAGACCGTTTCCAACAGAAGAAATAAAGCAACTAACAAGCAAAGCCAAGGCTATAATTGTTCCTGAATTTAATAGGGTAGGATGGCTAAGTAGAGAGATTAAATCTGTAGTGAATGATTCTGACAAAGTGCATGGTGCTCCAAGAGTATACGGAGGTATGACTATGCCAATTGAATTAATTCTGGCTGAAATCAGGAGGTGCTCCCTATGAATAAAGAATTAGTTAAGATATCACCATGTTTTGAAGACATCATGCCTCAGGAATACAAAGAACTTGTTGATCAGGGTCCATTTGGGAAGAACGTAGGAATTTCTGACTTGGGAAGCTTCAAAGAATTACTTGAGGAACATCCGCTTTGTGCTGGATGTGGTTTAGCTCTTTCCATGCGTTTGATTTTGGCTTCCTTACCCAATCCGGAGGATACTATAATCGTTGGATCTACAGGGTGTAGTGCATTAGCATTTTCTCAGGTAGCGCTTCACAATATTCATTCATTGTTTGGCAACCAAAATGCTGTGGCAACAGGATTAAAGAGAGCATTAAAACTAAGATTTCCAAATAAAATTAAAGATGTAGTTGTTATAGCCGGTGACGGTGCAACAGCAGATATTGGTTTGGATATGGTTATGCATTCTTGGTTTAGAGGGGAAAACATAACTACAATCATGCTAGATAATGAAGCCTATGCCAATACAGGTGGTCAGGAAAGTGGAATGTCCTTAGAAGGTACTGTGCTTAATATGGCTCCTAAGGGGAAAAACTTTCCTAAAATTGCATTGACAGAGATTGCCAAAATGTCCGGATGTGGATATGTTGCAACCTGCAATCCTTCTAAACCTAAGGTGTTAGAGAAGATGGTACGAAGAGCAATTTTGACAGCCAGAGAAGTAGGACCAAGCTACTTGCAGATATTTACTCCCTGTCCGACTAACTACAAGCTAAAGTCCAATGAAGTCTTAAATTTATTAAAAAAGAGAGAAAAAGCAGAAACTTATGCTACTACTGAATTTTTATCAACGGAGGCAGAGGAA
>JAGXRU010000121.1 GCA_018335765.1 Alkaliphilus sp. | reverse complement strand
TGAAAATTTGGGAATCGCTCAGCTTTATTATTCGAAGTGTTGTTTTTGATAATCCTAAACCAATAATAATCCAAGAAATGGACACTTCAACTGTCATTGATTTTTACGCCATGGATCTTCTATCTCTATTGCCCTTAGGTAATATTTTAACATTAGACTCTATGAGTGATGTAATAGAAAAATATTATTTTAGAAAAGACTTAACTGAAAGAATAAAACAAAAATCAACAGATTTGAAAAAATGTGCAATGAGTGCCATGGATAAAATTCATAACAAAAAACAAAAGCTTTTACAAGAGTATCAAGATGCCAATAATTCTGATATATTAAGAATTTTAGGTGATTTGATAACAGCTAACTTGTATAAAATAACTGCTGGTATGAAAGAGATTACGGTTGAAAATTATTATGATGATAATAAAGAAATAATAATCCCCTTAGAAATAAGGCTATCTCCATCTCAAAATGCACAAAAATTTTTCAAAAAATATTCGAAATCTAAAATTGCTTTGATAGAGATAAAAAAGCAATTGTTTGATGTTGACAATGAGATTGAATATTTCGAAAACATTTTGCAATCTATTGAAAATTCTACATCTTCAGATGATATTGAAGAAATAAGAATTGAATTAATTGAGGAAGGCTATTTAAGCAAACGAAAAACACCTCTGAAAAAGAACAAAAAACCATTAAAGAAACTCCTTACTTTTATATCTTCTGATGGCTATGAAATTCACGTTGGAAAGAATAATAGACAAAATGATTTGTTAACGCTTAAAATAGCTTCAAAAAATGATTTTTGGTTCCATATTAAAAACATGCCAGGTTCCCATGTGGTGATAATGACAAATAATTCTGTCCCACCCGAAAAGTCTTTGCTTGAAGCGGCTAAATTGGCGGCATTCTTTAGCAAGGGAAAAATGTCTAGTAATGTTGCGGTTGATTATACCCTTATTAAAAATGTTAAGAAAGCCAGTTCCTCGAAACCTGGCATGGTTATTTATGATAGTTACAAAACCATCTATATTACTCCTCATCAAGATGAAATAGAAAAAATGAAGCAAAAAATAAATTAACCTCAAATTGAGGTTAATTTATTTTTTGCTAAAGCATTTCACAAATTATTACATCATTGACATGATCAACTTCGTCAAAATGGACACAAACGACCTCGTTTTTTGATGTCGGAACGTTTTTTCCCACAAAATCCGCTCTAATTGGAAGCTCTCTATGCCCTCTATCAATCAAAACTGCCAACTGAATTGCTTTAGGTCTTCCAATATCCATTAATGCATCCATAGCAGCCCTTACTGTTCTTCCAGTATAAAGTACGTCATCTACCAAAATAACTATTTTATTTGTAATGTTATAATGAATACTACTCTGTTTAACAATAGGATTATCATCTAACTTACTTAAATCATCTCTATATAATGTAATATCCAAATTCCCAACTGCTACCTTCTTTTTTTCTATTGACTCGATTTTCTCTGCAAGTCTGACTGTAAAGGGAACCCCCCTAGTCTTTATGCCCACCAATATAATTTCATCAACGCCTTTGTTCTTTTCAATGATTTCATGAGCAATCCGAGTAACTACTCTGCCAATTGCTTGTTCATCCATAATTTGTGCTTTGAACTTCACTCTATCACCTCTGTTCTTCAATCATTTTTAATAGTTTTTGAAAATAGTCAGGCAAGTCTGCCTTAAACTCCATATATTCTTTTTTCACAGGATGAATAAATCCTATGGTATAAGCATGGAGTGCTTGACCCTTGAGCTTGAATTTTTCTTTTTGAGGTCCATATACTAAATCTCCGACTAGAGAATGTCTGATGTAGTTCATATGTACCCTAATTTGATGTGTTCTTCCAGTCTCAAGCTTTACTTCTACTAATGTATAATTTCCAAATCTTTTATTGACACTAAAATGAGTTATGGCATCCTTCCCATTATTATCCACTACTGCCATTTTCAATCTATCCATCGGATGCCTTCCTATGGGAGCATGAATTGTACCTTTTTCTTCTTGTATATTTCCATGTACCAGTGCTAAATATATCCTATTAATAGAATGCTCCTTTAATTGAGCTGCTAAACTTCTATGTGCAATATCATTTTTTGCAATCATCAACAGTCCGCTAGTATCCTTGTCTATCCTATGAACTATACCTGGTCTTACGATACCATTAATTGAAGACAAAGTCTTGCAATGATATAACAGAGCGTTGACAAGAGTACCTGTATAGTTACCAGTAGCAGGGTGAACAACCATACCCTGCGGTTTGTTTACAACAAGAACGTCATCATCATCATATATAATATCTATAGGCAAATTTTCAGCTTGAATATTTAGCACAGAAGGTGCTGGTATATATACTTCTATTATATCATCATCTTTCACCTTATACTTTTTCACTCCATGAACAACACCATTAACCAAAACATTGCCTTGCTCAATAAGTTTTTGTACATAGTTCCTTGACATATCTAACAATTGCGATGCTAGGTATATATCTAAACGAGTATCTTCATCCAATTCTCCAACGTGAAACCTCTCTTTACTCAAAGCAACTCTTCCCTTCTAGTTTAAAGCCTTATCAATAAAAATATAGTAATAGCCTAAGAGTATTGCTCCAACAACTATGCTCATATCAGCAATATTAAATACAGGCCAAATCATAAAATCAAAAAAGTCCACCACATATCCGAATCTTATTCTATCAACAAGGTTTCCCATCGCACCCGCTAATACCAAAATCAAACTATATAACACCATAGTATTTGGATACTTTTTTGACAAAAGAAACCATATAATTATTATCATAACTATTGATGATGTTATAATCAAAAAAGTTCTTTGGTTTTGAAGAATACTAAAAGCAGCTCCAATATTTCTTACATATGTAAGATGAAAAATCCCCTCGATAATAGGCTTAGATTCATACAATGCAAAGTTTTTTAATACAATAAGTTTCGTAACTTGATCTAGACCGAATATTAGAATAAATATTATCCAATGCAACTAATTTTCCTCCCTTATACTGGTTAAATTGCCATCTATTTTAAAATTGAGAACTGTATAATCTAAAAATAACACCTTTCTAAAAGCAATACTTCACCTGTTATAGTATACTATATTTTCCTTAATTTTGTTTAATGATTTCTAACAATTTCTATAATTCTATTTTTAACATTTCTATTTCTTCCTATCTATTTTTTTCAATTATATCAAGTAAGTCTGCAATATATTGACCAATTAACGGAAGATCCACTATTTGCCTAAGCATAAAGACTAGCAATGCAACTAAAAAGGTTAACCCGATAGCCGTGCCTAAACCTCTTGCTAATCCCCCTATGAAATTGTAAAAAATCAATTTTTTCGGATTGTTCATTATTTCAATATATTCAGCTATTCTTGCTTTTTCTATATTCTCTGACAGCTTCGTCAATTTCTTTTCAATATTTTCAAGCCTTCTATCAGTCATATTAATTCCCCCAATTTTATGCGGTAGTGTCTATCTTTACTATTCCAAATTATTACTAAACGCCATTTATTCAGTTTTATTTGCATTGCTTATCTAATATTCTTTATCAGCAAAAAAAACAGAAGGTTCTCCTGAACCCCCCCTTGCCTATATTTCATTCTTCATTTCATATACGTTAGCATATCTAACACAATTTCTGTCGAGTTCTTTGCTGCTTCATTAAAGAAATCATTGAAATTAACATGGGCTGTTCCATCGGCCTTGTCTGACATAGCTCTAATTACTACAAAGGGTATATTGTTCAAATAACAAGCA
>JAGXRU010000120.1 GCA_018335765.1 Alkaliphilus sp. | reverse complement strand
CTGCTTTTTTTATTTCATCACGCAGTATGGCATCGGATTCCCTAACAATATGCAGCTTATCCTCTATAATTTCTCCTAAAACCCTGATAGCCAAACCCGGACCCGGGAATGGCTGTCTCCAAACTATCTCACCTGAGATCCCCAGTTCCTCACCCACCTTGCGAACCTCGTCCTTAAACAGCTGCCTCAAAGGTTCTATCAGCTCAAATTTCATATCCTTTGGCAATCCACCCACATTATGATGACTTTTTATCACAGCAGCGGTATCAGTGCCACTTTCAATCACGTCAGGATATACCGTCCCCTGAACAAGAAAATCGATCTCTCCAAGCTTTGAAGACTCTTCCTCAAAAACACGAATAAATTCTTCTCCTATGATTTTTCGTTTTTCTTCAGGGTCGGTGATTCCCTCTAATCTACTCAAGAAACGCTTTTGTGCATTTACTCTAATTAGGTTCATATGAAACATTTCTCTAAATACCTGTTCCACCTGATCTCCCTCGTCTTTTCTCAGCAGACCATGATCCACAAATATGCAGGTCAATTGATCTCCTACAGCCTTATGAACTAACACTGCGGCAACTGAAGAATCTACGCCACCTGACAGGGCACATAGCACTTTCTTATTTCCGACCTTTTCCTTTATTTCCTCTATAGTCTGTTCTGCAAAATCACGCATATTCCAATTTCCAGCACACTGACAGACTTCAAACAAGAAGTTGTGTATTATCTCCTTGCCCTTTTCTGTATGTTCCACTTCAGGGTGGAATTGCACAGCATATAGTTTCTTCTCGGTATTTGCCATCGCCGCCACCGGGCAACTCTCTGTTGTAGCTGTTATCTTAAAGCCTTCAGGTGCGATCTCAATAAAGTCAGTATGGCTCATCCAGCATTTTGTATCATCCGGTATCTGCTCAAAAATGCCTTTCCTGTCATTTATGTTAAGCTTGACTCGCCCATATTCCCTGGAGCTGGCTCTGTTGACCTTGCCCTTAAACATTTGTGCCATAAGCTGTCCTCCGTAGCAAATTCCCAGTACAGGGATACCTAACTGAAAAATTTCAGAATCACACGAAGGTGCATCTTCAGCATATACGCTGGCAGGCCCCCCTGTAAATATTATTCCTTTAGGGTTTTTTTCCTTTATCTTTTCTATAGAAGTACGGTAGGATACAACTTCACAATAAACATTGTTTTCTCTAACCCTTCTTGCGATTAGTTCCTTATACTGTCCTCCAAAATCTATGATTAATACAAGCTCTTGCTGGTTCATTTTGAACCTCCTCACTTAAGGTGGGGAATGACTTCCCCCCTATAGACACTGATTATTATTCCATTAGCTTTAATGCATTTTCAAATTGCCCGCTCTTATTCGTCCCTCAAGCTATAATTAGGTGCTTCCTTTGTGATGCTTATATCGTGCGGATGGCTTTCGATCAATCCGGCTGATGTTATCCTTATAAATTTCCCATTTTCCTTTAGTTCTTTGATTGTTGCTGTTCCACAATACCCCATGCCTGATCTTAAGCCCCCTACCAATTGATATACAGTTTCCTTAAGGGAGCCTCTATAGGCAACTCTACCCTCTACCCCCTCGGGAACAAGTTTTTTCACATTTTCTTGGAAATATCTGTCCTTGCTTCCGCATGCCATAGCCGACAAAGAACCCATTCCCCTATAAATCTTAAAGCTTCTGCCTTTATAAATTATTGTTTCACCGGGACTTTCCTCCGTACCTGCAAATAGTGATCCTATCATACAGACATCAGCACCTGCGGCAATAGCCTTTGGAATATCTCCCGAAAATTTGATCCCTCCATCAGCAATAATTGGAATGTCATATTTTCTTGCTGCATTGGCACAATCATAAATTGCG
This sequence comes from Alkaliphilus sp., assembly GCA_018335765.1. Taxonomy (GTDB): domain Bacteria; phylum Bacillota; class Clostridia; order Peptostreptococcales; family Thermotaleaceae; genus JAGXRU01. Next base: position 2,539 of record JAGXRU010000120.1, on the reverse strand, counting down.
GTAATTTGAGGGACTCCTATTCCTGCCACTACCCTTGTTGTGCAGATTGAACCAGGTCCGATTCCCACCTTGACAGCATCGGCACCTGCATTTATCAAATCCTCCACAGCTTCTCCTGTAGCGACATTTCCGGCTATCAATTGAAGCTGTGGGTAAATATTTTTTATCTTTCTGACACCATCTATAACCCCCTGCGAATGACCATGGGCTGTATCTAAAACAACAATATCAACTCCTGCTTTCACTAATGCATCTGCCCTCTTTAGAAGGTCTGCTGATATTCCAAGGGCTGCTCCGACCAGCAATCTTCCCCTTTCATCCTTTGCAGAATTTGGATATTGTATTGCTTTTTCGATGTCCTTAATAGTGATTAATCCTTTTAGGTATCCTTCTCCATCAACTATCGGCAGTTTCTCAATCTTTCTGCTTTTCAATATCTTTTCAGCTTCTGCCATAGAAATCCCTTCCCTGGCAGTCACAAGATTGTCCTTAGTCATGGCTTCTTCTATCTTTTTATTTACATCATTTTCGAACCTGATATCACGATTGGTCAGAATTCCAACCAGCTTCATATTTTCGTCTGTAATAGGAACACCAGAGATACGATATCTTTCCATCAATTCCAATGCATCGCCGATAACATGAGAGGGTGATAAATAGAAGGGGTCTACTATTACTCCATGTTCGCTTCTTTTAACCTTGTCTACCTCTAAAGCCTGTCTTTCGATCGACATATTCTTATGAATGATTCCTATTCCGCCTTCTCTAGCCATGGCAATGGCCAATTTTGCTTCAGTAACCGTATCCATACTTGCACTCATAATGGGAATATTAAGCTTGATTTTTTTTGTCAGTCTGGTTTTAACATCTACATCCTTAGGAAGCACTGAAGATTTTTGAGGTATTAGAAGCACATCATCAAAGGTCAAGCCTTCTTTAGCAAATTTCTCATCCATTAAAGTCATCCTCCATTAAACTATTTTCTTCTATGATATTTTTTTAACATAACACATTTTTTGACATAATACAAAAAAACCATATAATATTTCAAGAGTGAAATTATTATATGGTTTTAATATCCTATTTACTCACATAAATAGAAAATTATAATAATCCCACTCATAGACAGACCATTTACGGTGGTCTTGTAGAAACATCCGTGCCTAATTCACAGACATATATGAGGGAACCTGATATTGATTTTCTATATAACGTAACAAATATACAATAGCTTGTCAATACAATGGGAATAAGTATATGTATTCATAATATTTTTAATTGTTCTCATTCTAAATACAATTCCTAAATACAATTCCTAAATACAATTCCTAAAGACAATTTCTAAAGACAATTATTTTCTTCAAAATACTTCTTAGCTTCAAAATTAATATCTTCATATACTTTCTTTATAGGAATTTTTAGTGATTCAGCAATTTTCCTACATTCTTCATATTCAGGAGAATATTTCATATGACAATCATCAATCAAGCCAATTTTTATATCAACATCACCATATGCAGTTTTAAGCTTAATTATCTTCCTGCTCAGAACACTTCTATCAACAGCATATTTTCTTATCCCCAGGGTGGTGGTTTCCGAAAAAATCAAATGTTCAAATTCAGACTGATTTTTTTCTTCACATAGTATGGACAGCTTTACTCCAGGTCTGTTTTTCTTCATCATAATCGGTGTCATGAATACATCCAAGGCTCCTTTATCCAATGCCCTTTCCATGACATATCCATATATTTCGGGATTCATATCATCAATGTTTGTTTCCAGCATGAACAGAGCACTTATTTGTTTTTTTTTACCCCCATATAAACCCTAAGCATATTTGGAATTGACAAATCTCTTTTTCCCAGCCCATAGCCTATGACTTCTACCACCATAGGTGGAATATCACCAAAATCACTGCTCAAGGCTTTAATGATGGCAGCTCCTGTAGGCGTGACCAATTCTTTCTTTATTCCATTATTATAGATTGGTACATTCTTTAATATTTCCAAAGTGGCTGGTGCAGGAATAGGAATGATGCCATGGGCACATTCTACAAATCCTGAACCCACATGCAAAGGTGAGGAATGAATTTCTGCTATATCAAGCATATGAATACAAATGGCAGTGCCTACGATATCAATGATTGAATCAATTGCTCCCACCTCATGAAAGTGTACTTCTTCAACGGATTTTCCATGAACCTTGGCTTCTGCTTCTGCCACAATCCTAAATATCCTCTTGCTTAGCTCCTTAATAGAATTTTCCAATGCAGAGTGATCAATAATATGTTCCACGTCATGCAAATTTCTATGCTCATGATGGTGATGATCATCATGGTCGTGGTGATGGTGATGATGGGTTAGAATAACATTAAAATCTGTTCCCGAAATCCCCTTTTTCTGTGCTTTCTTTATTTCTATTTCATAACCATCAATATTTAATTTTTTCAACTCTTTAATAAACTGCTCTTGGTCTATTCCTAAATCCAAGAGTGCCCCAATGGTCATATCACCGCTGATGCCAGAAAAACAGTCAAAAT
>JAGXRU010000119.1 GCA_018335765.1 Alkaliphilus sp. | reverse complement strand
TCAGCCAACAATGATCTAGCTGTAAATACCTTGAAATATGAGCTTGACAGAAAAAACCTAGAGCTCCACAACCTAAAGCTTCAGCTCCAGCAAAAAGACCAACAGCTTGCTATACTAAGAGATACCTCTTTTAATAATTCTGCGGATACCGACAGCACCCTCGATGAGTTAGAGGAGTATTTGGAGGATAATTTTGATCGTCATCGCAACAATAGTCGATTGATGTCTTTCACTTATGCCCTAAGACAACTCTCCAATGGGGATATAGAGGTTGAAATGAAAGGCGATTTCACACGAACCTCAAGCTATTGGAATGATAGGGATGAGGAGGATTTTGAGGACTTTATTATTGATATATTCAAGGAGATAGATAGAGAATTCAACGAAGACATAGAGCTTTATGTGTATGACCAAAATAATGCTACCTGTGCTAATTATGAGTATAGTGACAGCAACAATGCTATAACCTATACCTACGAATATTAAACACAATTTTCTTCTTTTGCTCTATATAGGCGGACGTCTGTGCCCGCCTATATTTCTTTTTTGACCGACTTGGGCATCAACCACTACTTTTTTATCTCAGCGGCGTTACTAACACTCCATCTGAACTAAGTTCTCTTTATTGTCACTAAAATGAAATATGCTTTCCAGTTAAACCTGTTATAATAAAGATATATCGATTAGTAACGCAATGGCGAACACCTCAGTCCGCCTGATCATATTTTTTGAGTCCAATTCAAACGGAGGTAACATGCATGCTAAAAAACCATAGTAAATTTATGCTGATTTTCATTGTAATATCAATTCTAATTCTTAGTTTCCAACCTAGCTTCGCAGCCAAAGCAGACCTTGATGACATAGGACCAAAGCTTAAAGCACTGGGACTTCTCATTGGTGATCCCGATGGTAATATGCGATTTCAAGATAAAATATCCAGAGCAGAATTTGCTGTGATAGCCGCTAGATTGATTGGCAAGGAAGAAGAAGCCTTGACGAGAAAGGGTACAACCATATTTATTGATGTTCCTAAAGATCATTGGGCTTCAGGCCACATAAACGTTTCAGTCGAAAACAGATTGATAGTTGGTTATGATGATGGAACCTTCAAGATAAAAAATGACATCACTTATGGAGAGGTGTTGACCATATTAGTAAATGCCCTAGGCTATGGCAGCGAGGTACCGCCTGAGAATTGGCCAATTAATTTTGTTCAAAAAGCAGGTGAGTTGGGTATTACAAAGGATATGGTCTTTGATAACAAAGCACCTGCCACCAGAGGTGATGTGGCAAGAATGCTTAACAATAGCCTTACAGTAAAGCTAAAAAGGTAGGGGCGGACACTCTGTCCGCCTTTCTTTTGTTTTCTATATTTTCAACACTTTCAACAACTTATAAATCATAGTAGCTGCTTCTGCTCTGGTTATGAAATCATTGGGTCTGATATACCCATTGTCATCTCCTGAAACAATACCATATGCACTGCATTTTTCTATATTTTTTAATGCCCAGTGCGGGATATCGTCACTATCTTTATAGACTAGTTTGCTTTCTTTATAGGGAAGCAAACTACCTATAGAACTCATTAATTCAGCTCTGCTGATGTTTTGATTCGGTCTAAAGGTCCCATCCTCATATCCCTTAAACAACCCCATCTCTTTAACTGCATTTACTGACTCCTTTGCCCAGCTAGGAATTGCAGAGTCATCGGCGAATAAATTTTCACTATGCATTGAAATATCAAAAGCCTTTGCCAGCAAAATTGCTGTTTCTGATCTGGTTATTGCTTTATTCGGCTGAAAGCTTCCATCTTGATATCCCTTTAAAACGCCTATTCTCTGGAGTCTGTTTACATATCTACTGCTCCAATGTCCTTTTGCATCATAAAACAATGCAAATTTTTCATGACTAAACACTGCAAACTTCGTCAGGTGATCAACAGTAACAGTAATATCAGATTGTTCTTTATCAACATCTCCACCTATGTATAGCCACTTTTTTCTTCCTTCATTAAAATAATAAACACCTAGCTCATTAATATTGGTAATATCCTCTCCAAAAGGTATGACTATAGTAATTGGTTTTATGATTTGCCCTTTTGACTTTGTTATTTCATAAACCTTGCTGTGTAATGTTAAGTTTTCCTGATTTATATTGTTAATAAGCACTTCCCTTATTTCAATGTTATCCACATCATCTGCAAAGCCCTTGATATATGCTACAGGCGCATTATCACGAACCCCCACTCTATTTTCCGGATTTGTATAATTGACCTTTCTTAATATGGATATTTTTTGGGGGTAATATATAGCATCAATTCTTTTTCCATCAATATTGAGTAGCTTTAATGTGCTTATATTAATACTTGTTACTCCTTCTTTTAAAGCTTTCACGTTAAAATTAAATAATTTTCCTCTACTTGTAATATTTTTGCCTTCTCCAAGCAGGGTTCCTACCAGCCTAATTTTCCCATTACCCACCTTATTAGTTACTATCAGTTTTTCCATGTCCTTAAATAATTCGTCTACTGTTAAGAATGTCTGAATGGGAAGCAGTAAGTTTTCATTGTAGGTAAGCGCTATTTCAAAGCCATATATATTTTCATCTGCGTTTACACTGAACATTATTGTTGTTTGTTCTCCAACATAAATATTATCCTTGAATGAATTAATGTCTATGACCGCTTCTCCGGCTGTCACTTCTAGGACAAATAGGTTGAAAATAATCAGAATAAAAAATATTGCCCTCTTCAAAAAATTACCCCCATTGCTTGATATCTTTGCATAACAGAACATTTACTCGACGATACATCTTTTGTTTTTTTACTGAATGCTTCGAGTTATATTCACGAAATCCAGCATGTTGACAGTACCATCTCTTGTTATATCTGCATCAACATTCCATCCTGTATCTCCCACACTTAAACCAAATCTTCTAGCCACAAAAACCAAATCTTCTAATTCTATTATTCCATTGCGGTCAGCGTCTGCTAGAATTCTTTGAAG
>JAGXRU010000118.1 GCA_018335765.1 Alkaliphilus sp. | reverse complement strand
GCCAGCTCATCTTCTACACCTACCCTATCGCAAAGATTATCCAAGTAATCACTAATTGTCTGTAGTGCTACGATAAATCGAACTAAACCAGTATTTACTGTGCCGTTATAAAGTCCATAAATAGAGCCACCTTGAGCATGGAAACCTTTTTTATTAATACTTTCCAGTGCCTGCTGTGATAAAATTGGATCAGGCATCTTTTCAGCAAAATCCTTCCAATAGGATAATTCACAATTAACCAACGGGAAAACTGTTTTTACATATTTATATATTGTAGTAGTTTGGTAAATAGCTTTGTTATACATTAAATCACTCCAAATAGTATTAAAAGTACACCTTAGTATATTAGGCTAGAAATAATATATTTATTCTTTTATGGATATGCAAGCTACAGAAACTATTTAAAATTTGATGAAATTGAGATAATATTAAATACAAATATGAATTTAAAGCTGGAGAGGTTGGAATAAGTGAAAAGAGAATTGTTGAAAACTCTAGAAACTCAATGCAGGGAAGAAAGTGCTGAACCTATAGTTTTTTCGGGTGGAAATCCAGAGGCAAGTATCATATTGGTGGGCGAAGCACCAGGAGCAAAGGAAATTGAATTAGGGAATCCTTTTGTAGGACAAGCAGGTAAAAATCTAGATGAATTTCTAGACATATTAAACCTGATTAAGGAAGACATATATATTACGAATGTTGTAAAAATAAGACCATATAAAAAAAATCACACAACAGGAAGAAAATCCAACAGACCACCTAAAAAACAAGAGATAGAAAGATATAGCGGGTATCTTTTTGAAGAGATTAATATTATTAAACCAAAACTAATTATTACCCTTGGCAATGTTCCATTGAGAGTTTTATTGGGAGAGAAAAATGCTGCAATAGGAGCTTTCCATGGAGAGGCCATAGAGCAAGAAACATATCATATATTTCCTCTCTATCATCCTGCTTCGATTATTTATAATCAAGCGTTAAAAAACACATATATGAAGGATCTATATCAATTAAAAAAATACATGAAGCATTATTTGAGTACCTAAATACCATGAAGTTTGACTTCATGGTATTTAGCTTTATATGCATGATATTTACCAAAAATCAAATAATAACATTCAGATAAAGAAAACTTAGTTCAGATGGAGTTTTTACTGCATCTGAACTCTAGTTGCACTTATTTCGAAGCTTGGCGGCACTTATCTTCTGCTTATATAAGCGGGAGTACTAGTAACGCCGCTGAGATAAATTAAAAATCAAAAGATTTTAAATAAACGATAGAGCTAGTAATGAAGGAGGGGTTTCAATGATAAAAAAGATGAAAACCATGGATGGCAACGAAGCAGCTGCCTATGTATCCTATGCTTTTACGGAAGTGGCTTCAATATTTCCCATAACACCCTCGTCGCCCATGGCAGAAGGAACTGATGAGTGGGCTGCCCATGGAAAGAAGAATATATTTGGTCAACCCGTAAAAGTTGTCGAAATGCAGTCTGAGGCCGGAGCAGCGGGAGCGGTTCATGGATCCTTACAAGCAGGAGCTTTAACCACCACTTATACAGCTTCACAAGGACTACTACTGATGATTCCAAATATGTATAAAATAGCAGGAGAACTTTTGCCGGCTGTATTTCATGTCAGTGCTAGGGCTATAGCAACCCATGCCTTATCTATTTTTGGAGATCATCAAGATGTAATGGCAACAAGGCAGACTGGATTTGCACTGCTAGCTTCCAACAGTGTTCAGGAAGCCATGGATTTAGGAGGGATTGCCCATTTAGCCGCAATAAAATCCAGAATACCTTTTTTACATTTCTTTGATGGATTTAGAACTTCCCATGAATATCAAAAGATTGAACTAATCGATTATGAGGATTTAGGAAAATTATTGGATCACAAGGCAGTTAAAGCTTTTAGGGACAATTCTCTCAATCCTGAAAGACCGGTATTAAGAGGTACAGCCCAAAATCCAGATATTTATTTTCAAGGAAGAGAGGCCTCCAACAGATTTTTCGAATACGTACCTGATATAGTCGCCGATTATATGTATGAGATAACAAAACTTACCGGAAGGGAATATAAACCATTCAATTATCATGGACATCCTGATGCAGAACATTTGATCATTGCCATGGGATCTGTCTGTGAGACCGTAGAGGAAACCGTAGACTACTTGATGGAAAAGGGAGAGAAGGTAGGGCTTCTCAAGGTACATCTTTATAGACCTTTTTCTGAAAAATATTTTTTTGATGTTTTTCCTTCAAGCGTTAAGAAAATAGCTGTATTAGATAGAACAAAGGAACCGGGTGCTCTGGGTGAGCCGCTGTATGAAGATGTTAGAAGCTTGTTTTATGACAAGGCTATGCATCCGGTAATTGTGGGAGGAAGATATGGTCTAGGTTCAAAAGACACTCGTCCTTCTCAAATTATTGCCGTATTTAACAACTTAAAAAAGGATCAGCCTAAAAATCAATTCACTATTGGTATAGCAGATGATGTGACCCATACCTCTTTACCAGATAGAGAGGATGTAGACGTTTCTTCTATGGACACCATTCAATGCAAGTTTTGGGGACTGGGGTCAGATGGTACTGTGGGAGCCAATAAAACTGCGGTTAAAATTATTGGAGATAAAACAAATATGTATGCACAAGGATATTTCTCCTATGACAGCAAGAAGTCTGGCGGGACTACTGTGTCCTATTTAAGGTTTGGAAATAAGCCTATAAAATCACCCTATTTAATATATAATGCAGACTATATTGCCTGTCATAATAAGTCATACTTAATTCATTATGATTTACTCAAAGGCATAAAGGATGGAGGAACCTTTGTATTAAATTGCCCATGGTCTAAAGCAGAGTTGGACGAAAAAATTCCTGAAGATATTAAAAGAACTATTGCAAATAAAAATATCAGCTTTTATATTATAGATGCCATTAAAATTGCCGAAGAAATAGGCTTGGGCGGAAGAATAAATATGATTATGCAATCTGCTTTCTTTAAGTTAGCCGAAGTTATTCCTATTGAAGACGCCGTCAAATATTTAAAGGAGGCCATACTTGATACTTATGGAAAAAAGGGTGAAGACATCGTCTTTATGAATTATGAAGCAGTAGATAAAGGTGTAAATGAGCTGGTAAAGATTGACATACCAGTTGGTTGGGCAAACGCTAAGGAAAAAGAACAACTAATGAAAGAGGAACCTGAATTTGTTAAAAAAATCCAAAGACCTATGGCAAGACTTGAAGGAGATGACCTTCCTGTCAGCATCTTCAGAGGCATAGAGGATGGAACCTTCCCTCTTGGTACCACAGCATTTGAAAAAAGAGGCATAGCTGTGATGATTCCACAATGGCAGGCAGACAAATGTATTCAATGTAATCAATGTTCATATATTTGTCCACATTCAGTTATACGGCCACTGCTACTAAATGATGATGAAAAGAATAAAGCACCCAATACCTTTGAAACTAAGAAGCCTATTGGAAAAGGCTTGGAAGGCTATGAGTACCGTATTCAGATAAGCCCTTTGGATTGTACGGGTTGTGGAAATTGTGCTGATATTTGCCCAGCTAAAGAAAAGGCTCTGGTAATGGTTGATGCCGAAGAAGAAATAATAAGGCAAGCAGAGAATTGGGAGTTTGGTCTATCAATTTCAGAAAAAGAAGTGATGGATAAATTCACATTGAAGGGCAGTCAATTTATTCGACCCTTATTGGAATTTTCAGGAGCTTGTGCCGGATGTGGCGAAACTGCATATGTCAAACTTGTGACTCAGCTTTATGGTGACAGAATGATGATTGCCAATGCCACAGGATGCACCTCTATATGGGGAGCTTCTGCACCTTCGATAGCCTACTCCACAAATTCAGAAGGGAAAGGACCATCTTGGGCAAACTCATTATTTGAGGACAATGCAGAATTTGGTTTCGGAATGCATTTAGGAGTTGAGCAAATAAGGGCAAAACTAGCCCAACTTATGAAAGAAGGCACAGAATCAGATATTGATAATGATTGCAAAGAAGCCTTTGGACAGTGGATTGAGACTATGGATAACGGGGAGGCCTCTAAGAAGACCTCAAAGAAACTTTTATCAGTGCTACAAAGTCATAAGCATGA
>JAGXRU010000117.1 GCA_018335765.1 Alkaliphilus sp. | reverse complement strand
ATCGTAAGGGTAAATCAGGTATTTTTGAGCTTGCAGATGGGGGTACAGTGTTTTTAGATGAAATTGCAGATCTGCAAATGTCAATGCAAGCAAAGCTGCTACGTGTCTTACAAGAGAACGAAATCAGGCGTGTTGGTGGTGAAACCACTAAAAAGGTTGATGTTCGTGTTGTTTCGGCTACGAACAAGGATTTAAAAAAAATGATGGAGGAAGGCAAGTTCAGAGAAGATTTATTTTTCAGATTGAATGTTATTGAAATAAATCTCCCGCCACTTCGAGAACGCGGAACGGATATTGATCTTTTCATTAATAAATTTCTGACTGACCTGTCTTTGAAAACCGGCCGAAAGAAGCCTGCAATCCAAATAGAAGCGTTAAACCTTTTGAGAAAGTATAAATGGAAAGGCAATGTACGTGAGCTTCGCAACACTATTGAGCAACTATTCATATTGTGTAATGATGGAGTTATAAGGGTGGGTTCGATTCCTCAATATATAAGGGATGCATTGAAACAGCCGGTTGTGTCAGCATTAACTGATTCAATGGATCTAAATGAGGTTGTAAAAGAGATTGAGTGTCGTACAATAAAAAAAGCATTGGAGCTGACGGCTGGAAATAAAGCAGCGGCAGCGAAGCTGTTGAATGTTAAACGTACAACACTGCATTATAAAATCGAGCAATATAAACTGAATGATTGATTAAAGTATTAACAAAAAAATGGTGCGGAAATAATATTATATAGAAATTTAGTGAGGAATCAAATGCCGTCAAAATTTTGACTATCAGTCAAAATTTTGACGGCATTTGATTTGGTATAGGAAATCTTGAATACTTTGTTTGCAGATGATATGTTTTAGGTATTTATGGACTAAAGAGCAATTGCTAGCAAATATAGTCTAAAAACTGACACTTTTTTATTCTCATAGAACATTTCAATCCGTTTTTGAATCATTATAGATAATATGAATAGAATATTTTTGTGTTGGACAAAACTAATAGTTGTATTGGTATTGTTGGCTTTCAGATAAAACTACAAAAGAGCATAAAAAAATTTTCAAAAAAACTACAAGTAATTGGCATAAACATTGCATTTAATATGATGTGCAGAGCATGTGCAGAGCTTGTGAATAAGGAGGTGTTATATGAGTTTTATCATTACGATTCCGTTAAGGCAACATGTTGGCGGACCTTGTAATCCAATAGTTGAGATAGGGCAAGAAGTGGAAAAAGGACAGCTGATTGCTACTCCCGAAGGGCTTGGCGCTAACATTCACAGTTCGGTTTATGGTGTTGTGATGGCGTTTGAAAACGGAAACATTGTTATCGAAGCAAATGATGATCAACCTGAAGAGTTCGTATTAATTAAAGAAACGCAAACTCACCTTGAGGCAGTAAGGGAAGCAGGTGTTGTTGGTGCAGGCGGAGCGGGTTTTCCAGCTCATATTAAGTTTAACATTGATTTAAAAGGTGGATATTTATTAGCGAATGCAGCTGAGTGTGAGCCGGTACTTGAACACAACACATTGTTTATGGAAGAACATCCGGATGTATTGATTCGTGGTATGCATTATGTTATGAAAATGATCAATGCATCTAAGGGATATATTGCAATTAAGCCTAAACATAAAAAAACAATGATTATTTTAGGAAAATACCTTAAGAAAAACAATATTGCTGATATTGAAATCAAATTTTTATCGGACATGTATCCTGCAGGTGACGAAAGAGTTATTGTCAGAGAATTATTAGGTGTTGAATTAAAACCAGGTCAATTGCCTTTAGAAGCAAAAGCTGTGGTTTCAAATGTTGAGACGTTGAAAAACGTGACTTATGCCATCGAAAATAGAAAGCCGGTTATAACAAAGGATATCACGGTTGGCGGTCAGGTTGCAGATGTTTCAACAGGAAAAGTTTTCTTTGATGTTCCGATCGGCATGCCTATCAAGCATTACATTGATGCTTGTGGTGGGTATAATGTATGCCACGGTGAAATTGTTATGGGTGGGCCTTTTACAGGCAAAAGTGCTGATGAAGATAGCCCGGTAACAAAGACAACAGGTGGCGTTCTTGTGGCAATGCCTTTCATTCATGACACTCGCAAAGCCGGTATTATAGCTTGTGAGTGTGGTGCACAGGAAGATAGACTTAAAGAAATCGCAACGGCAATGGGCGCTACGGTTGTTGCAAAAGAAAAATGCAAACGCATGATTGAAGTTGGTGGGCGCTATAGATGTGATTTGCCTGGTATTTGCCCGGGACAAGCAGAAACGGTATTAAAACTTAAAAAAGAGGGAGCCGAGATTATTATCACAGGCACATGCGAGGACTGAACGAATACTGTTATGCAGATAGCTCCTAGGTTAGGAGTTCCGGTGTATCACAGTACGGACCATGTGCTTCGTGCAGCGGGGCAGAGATTGTACCGCTTTAAAAAATAAGCTTGTGCTAATAAGCATAGTATTTATCCGAAAAAAACGGATGTTGTATAAATTTTAATAAAATATAGGAGGCGATTTGAGATGTCTATCACTCATGAAACAGCGAAAGAACACGCAAAAGATCCTGCTGTGTCATGCTGTAGATTTGAAGCAGGTACAGTAATTGGTCCTTCAAACCTTGAAGATCCGCAAATTTTCTCGGATCTTACAGATTCAGGGCTGTTGACTATTCCTGCAAACTGTCTGACCATTGATCAAGTATTGGGAGCAACCTTAATAAAAACAGTGGATGCATTAACACCACTTACAGCAGAAGTGATTGCGGGTACTGTTTCGAAAAAAGATCAAATATCAGCAGCTCCAACAGCAATGACACAAATGCCAGCGACAGCAACAGCAACAGCAACAGCTGCTAAAGAAGGGTTTTTACGTATTCACATTGGAGAAGGCAAAGATATTCTTCTGGAAATCCCAATGGGTATCACAGCACCACCGGTCACAGTACCGCTAGTAACACCAGTAACACCAGCTACTCCAGCATCAACAATATCTACAGATGGAGCTGTAGCACCAGTATATGCTGAAGAAAAAGTAGTGCGTAAGCTTATAAAAAAGCACTACAAAATTAATAAAGTTTTGCTTGGTACTGAGACTAAAATTGAAGGCACAACTCTTTTTATAAGAGAAGACATATGTAAAGATGCAGTTAAAATTGATCCGCTTGTTGTAAGCATTAAGTTTGAAATTATTAACCCGGCAGATTATGGAAAATACTCTGAAACATTTATGGATGTGCAGCCAATAGCAGTTAAAGAAGAAGGCGAGCTTGGTCATGG
>JAGXRU010000116.1 GCA_018335765.1 Alkaliphilus sp. | reverse complement strand
ACTTCTTCTGATCCTCTTTCAGGATTTGTTGGTAATGTGCTCTGAAACTTTATTTCTCCATCTTTTGTAACCAACCCCGCCGCAATTTTAGTACCTCCAAGATCAATACCAATATACATAGGCAAATGCCTCCCTCACCATATTAAAATTTATTTGATAAATACAAACCTTTTTTGCAATATTTCCATTTTTGAAGCTACATCTCATTAAAATCCGATTTTCTACACTAGACCAGCTTTTAAAATTATTCCATTACTTTCTCCAAAACACCCTCTTTTTTAACGGAGCATATACTGAAACTCCCCATTCTTTTTTCTTATATATTCCATAGAAGCTTCCTCTCCATGCCCTGGATAAAGAATTATGTCATTGCTCCATTTATTAACTTTATTTAAGATGGTTCTTTTCATGGATTCTTCACTCCCACCTTCAAGATCCATTCTGCCAATATCATCTTTAAATATGGTGTCACCTGTGAATACAATCTTCTCTGATTCGTTCATAAGACAAATTCCACCTGGGGTATGACCTGGGGTATGTATAACCCTTAGAACTATATTTCCAGCTTCAATAGAATCTCCATCGAGTAATATTCTATCAGGGGTTATTTCCACAGACCTTCTAAATCCCATTAACGAATGATTCAGATTAGAGTTTTTTAGCCCTTCTACATCTTTCCTATGTATAGAAACAGGACATCCGTATGCATCCCTTATATCCTCAACTGCTCCAATATGGTCATAATGATAGTGGGTTAGTACAATATTTGTTAGAGTTAACCCATTTTTGTCGATAAACTTTATAAACGATTTAGATTCATCTCCTGGATCAATGATTACAGCTTCTAACTTTTCTTCGTCATAAACAATATATCCATTGGTTTCACCAATTCCTACTACATTTTTTTTGAATTTCATATTTTCTCTCCTCTCTCCAATATGGTCATCTATATTTTACACTATTTTAAAGCATTCATATATAGGTTTGAAGCGTAGCTATATTTTGAAAAAATAAGTTCATTTCCATTCATCATTTGAATTAGAAACTTTTGCGTAATGTTAGAAGGTAAATATTGAAAATAATATAAAAACACAAACCTACCATAACGGCAACCTTGTGTTTTGTATTTTAGTGTGGATTAAAATTTTAACTTTGGAGCGGGCAACGGGAATCGAACCCGCACAACCGGCTTGGGAAGCCGAAACTCTACCATTAAGCTATGCCCGCACTATGATACAATTATAATTACACTTCTGATTTTTGTCAAGAATCAAGTGACAGTGGGTGCAAGACACCAATTACTCGATCCTTGACAAAATATTTAGTTCTTCATAAACGCTTTATATGCTTTATAAGCCATGTAGATGTCAATCTTACTAACTATCTCCAAGGGTGAATGCATACTTAATACAGGAACGCCACAATCCACAACTTCAGCACCATAGTTTGCTAAAATATATGCAATGGTTCCTCCTCCACCTTGATCTACCTTGCCCAATTCGCCAATTTGCCATTGAATCTCATTGGCGTTAAACAAGTTTCTTATTTCGTTTAAAAATTCAGCATTTGCATCATTTGTACTGCTTTTTCCCCTTGTACCAGTATATTTAACGATTATCACTCCCTTGCCCGCAAATGCAGCATTTCTTTTATCCAATACATCTGGGTAATTAGGGTCAAAGGCTGCTCCAACATCAGCAGAAAGAACCTTAGTTTCTGCCATTGCTCTTCTAAGCATCAAATCATTATAATTATCACTTTGAAGCGATATTAATTCTGCCACCATATTTTCAAAAAACTTAGAGTACATACCTGTATTTCCAACACTACCAACTTCTTCTTTATCTACAAACAATCCTACAGCCGTTCTTTTCGGATTTTCCACCTCTAGTATTGCTCTTAAAGCTGCAAAAGCACACACTCTGTCATCTTGCCCATAGGCACCTATCATACTTCTATCGAATCCTACATCTTTTGCCTTTACTGCTGGTACTACCTCAATTTCTGCTGCAATAAAGTCGTCTTCTTCAAACCCATATTTTTCATTTAACAAATTCATTATATGGCATTTCACTCTATCTTCTTTTTCTTCCATATCATAAGGTATACTTCCAATTAGGACATTTAACCCTTCTCCAGTAATTCCCTCACCTAATTTTTTCTCGTGCTGTTCCTTAGCAAGATGTGGCAACAAATCTGTTATATAGAATACAGGATCATCTTCATGCTCGCCTATAACAATTTCAATTTTTTCTCCCTGTTTATTGATCACTACTCCGTGAAACGCCAGTGGCAATGAGGTCCATTGATATTTTTTTATCCCTCCATAGTAATGTGTTTTGAATAATGCTAAACCTTCTTCTTCGTATAATGGAAAAGGTTTCAGATCCAATCTAGGAGAATCAATATGAGCAGCAACTATATTCATTCCTTTTTCTATTAGATCCTTGCCTACAACTAATAATGCCGCGGCTTTCCCCTTATAATTTACAAATATTTTTTTTCCTTCTTTTATTGGCTCTCTTCCTATTAGAAAATCTTCTATGTTAATAAAGCCATTTTTTTCAGCTAGTTTAACAATTTCTTTCACGCATTCTCTTTCAGTCTTTCCATTGTCAAGAAATGTTTTATAATTTTTACTAAAGTCATATACTAACTCTCTATCATTTTCCTTTATAGTATCCCAAGCACTTTTAAATTTAAATAGTATTTTTTCGTAACCCTTTGACATATCTTCCTCCTCAAAAAACAACAATTTATTTTTAAAACACAATAATTTATTTTTATATATTATTTCTTATTTTCATAATACCACTCGACCTAATTTTGTCAATCTTACTGAATTGATTTTCTTTGATCGCTAGTGTTTCCTAAATGTAAAATAAAGAAGATTTAGGTTTATGGTATCCTAAATCTTTTTTATGCTATTTTTATAGGCATATATCGCCGCTTGTGTCCTGTCGGTTACCCCAATTTTTTTAAAGATATTGGAAACGTGGTTTTTAACTGTTTTTTCACTTATAAACAAGTTATCAGCTATTTCTTTATTGTTATTTCCCTCCGCTATCAATATCAAAACCTCATATTCTCTACGAGTTAATTTCTCCGTTTTATCCTCATTCTCAGATTTACACACCTTGTTATACTCTTTCACTAATGCTGATGCCAAGGTAGGATGTATATATGAATCTCCGTTATAGACATTTCTGATAGCTTTAACTAAGCTTGATGCTTCTGCATCTTTCAAAACATAACCAGAAGCACCAATATTAATAGTTTCAAACAAATATTCTTTATCATCATGGATTGTGAGAATAATAATTTTAGAGTCAGTACCCATATCCTTCAACCGCCTCAAAGCCTGTATTCCATTCATTTTAGGCATGTTTATATCGAGAAGTATTACATCAGGCTTCAACTGTTGATCCATTTTCAAAGCTTCCTCTCCGTTTACTGCTAACCCAATCACTTCAATATCCTCTTCCAACTCCAATATTTGTTTTAAGCCTTGTCTCATCAAAGCGTGATCATCTGCAATTAATACCTTGATTTTAGTTCTTATCATCAATATATTCCTCCTCATCTATTAATGGAATCGATATCTTAATTCTGGTTCCTTTTTCTTTTCCACTCTGAATATTAATATTTCCTTTTAAAAGTTCTACTCTTTCCGACATTATTAAAAGTCCAAATCCACTTTCTTCTTTACTACTATTAAATTTATTCTCGACATCAAAACCGATACCATCATCTATTATCAAGATATTAATCGATTTATTTATCACCTCTATCCTCACAGAAACATTTAACGCTTTTGAATATTTTCTGATGTTGTTGAGAGATTCCTGAATAATTCTAAAAACTGCTAATTTGATAATGGAATGAATTGTTTCATTATTTGCTGTAACGGTTAAATCAACACGAATTTTCGTTTCTTCTTCGAAATCTACAACAAATCTTTGTATCGTAGGTATTAATCCTAAATCGTCAAGAGACATTGGTCGCAAATCATAGATAATCTTTCTTACATCCTTCAAACAGCCTCTGACTATGGTTTTTAATTGACTCAATTCATATTTGGCTTTTTCCATATCTCGATCCATAAGTCTCTCACAGATTTCTGTTTTTATTACTACATTAGCCATAGATTGAGCAGGGCCATCATGTATTTCTCTTGCAACTCTTTGCCTTTCATCCTCTTGTGCTTTAATAACACGAATGCCTAATATTTGTTTCTGCTGTATGTCTTCTAAATGTTCAAAAACCTCTTTCAAATTCCCGCTGAGATATCCCATAGCAACCCCTACCTGCGAAACTAGATTTTCTGCTTTTTTTACAACCTCATAGGCATTTTTTAACCGTCTTTCTAAATCAGCCCTTTGTTTTATCAGGTCCTTTTCTTCCTGCTTTTTCAAAATTAGTTTGATTTGATAATTCTTAGCTTCTTCATAAGCT